>JBAXYW010000276.1:0-5844 GCA_041670605.1 Lentisphaeria bacterium | reverse complement strand
CCTACCAGTTTCCGGAAAAACTGATTCCGCTGATTATTCTCAATGCCTTGGAAGGAAAGTCTTTGCCGGTTTATGGCAAAGGGGAACAAATCCGGGACTGGCTGCATGTCGAGGATCATGCCCGGGCTCTTTACTTGGTTGCGATGGAAGGCAAACCGGGCGAGACCTATAATATCGGGGGGCATAACGAAAAACGCAATATTGACGTCGTTCAACAAATTTGTGCTTTGCTTGATGAACTGCAGCCTCGAGCGGATCATAAGTCCTACGCCACCCAGATCACTTTTGTCAAAGATCGTCCCGGGCATGATTTGCGCTATGCGATTGATGCCGGCAAGATTGCGCGTGAATTAAATTGGTTTCCACAGGAGACCTTTGAGAGCGGCATGCGAAAAACGGTTCATTGGTATCTGGCGCATCGTTCGGACTGGTGTCAAGCCGTACAGGCGGGAAAGTATAACCGGGAACGTCTGGGCAGCAGCAATTCTGCCCCCAGTTCAGCCAATTGAGGCCAGGTTTTTTGACAGTCATTAAATCAAGAAAGCAGGTAAATAATGAAGGGAATTGTACTGGCAGGTGGTGCAGGTACCCGGCTACATCCGATTACACGTGGAGTTTCAAAGCAGCTGCTGGCTGTTTATGACAAGCCGATGATTTATTATCCCTTGTCCGTACTGATGCTGACTGGAATTCGGGAAATTCTGATTATTACTACACCGGAAGATCAGCCGGCTTTTCAGCGTTTGCTTGGCGATGGCAGCAGTTTTGGGGTTTCGTTGTCCTATGCGATTCAGCCACGGCCCGAGGGACTCGCACAGGCTTTCCTGATCGGGGAAGAATTTATCGCTAAGGAGTCGGTCGCCCTGGTACTGGGAGATAATATTTTTTATGGATCCTATTTCAGCAATTTGTTGAAAAAGGTCGCACTTCGTACGGAGGGGGCAAGCGTCTTCGCTTATTTTGTCAACAATCCAGAGGCTTATGGTGTGGTGGAATTCGATGCCCAGAATAAAGCCATCTCGATTGAAGAAAAACCACAAAAGCCCAAGTCGAATTATGCGGTCACAGGCTTGTATTTTTATGACTCGAAAGTGGTTGAGATTGCCAAACAGATCAAACCATCGGCACGGGGCGAACTGGAAATCACTGCGGTCAATAATGTGTATCTTGAACAGGGGAATCTGAATGTTGAAATGCTCGGACGCGGTTTTGCCTGGCTGGATACCGGCACCCATGACAGTTTGCTGGAAGCCGGAAATTTCATCCGCACGATTGAAACCCGGCAGGGTATGCAGATTGCTTGTCTGCAAGAAATTGCTTATGAACGCGGCTGGATGAGTGCGGAGGAAGTGCGGAAAAGCATCAAGGATATGATGAAGACCTCGTATGGACAGTATCTGAATCATCTGCTTCGGGCCGACAAGGAACGTCAAACTTAACAGAGCTTGAAAGCAGTCGCTTGCTCTGTAAAGGAGGATGGTGGGAGCATCACATGCAAGAAAATTGGTATTATAGCGAAAATCAGCAGCCGAAAGGGCCGGTCAGCAGAGACGAACTGATGGTTCTTTTGGCGAATGGGACAATTCCTGCTACAACTTTGCTCTGGCATGCCGGTCTTTCGCAATGGAGAGTTGCTGCAGAATTTCCGGAACTTTTTCATAGTCCTGCAGCAGAGTCGGAGCTTGTTTCAATCAACGATTCCATCAAGATGCCGGAGCATAAAATACCGGTTGTTGAAGGGTTTCCCAGTGAACCTTCCGGTGCTCCCGAACGCCCTCAAAGTTTTTTGCCAGGTCGTGCAGACTCCACCCGCTTATACGCTGGTTTCTGGCTGCGCTTTTTCGCAAAACTGCTCGATGATCTCATCTATATGCTTATTCTCTTACCGCTCAGTCTGCTTTTTGCAGGAATGCTTGCTTTCTTGAATGAGCCTTTTTCGATTTCCGGTAGTCCGGAGAATTTCGGGCATTCTTTTTTGTTGCTGCTCTATACCATTGGGGCACATTTTTCCGGGGGGCTTTTGCTGAAGTTTGTGTACAGTGGATTTTTTCTGAGTTTCTATGGAGCGACTCCTGGGAAAATGGCACTGGGCATGCAGGTGCTTCGCAGTGATGGTAGCCGGGTCTCTTTCCTTCGCGGAGGCTGTCGTTATCTGGCGGAATTGCTCAGCATCAGCTTTTTTTTCCTGGGGTACCTGATGGTCCTCTTTGATGAGAAAAAGCGAGCTTTGCATGATCATCTCTGCGATACCAGAGTCCTGCGTAAATAAACTTTGGAAGGAATGGTGCCCTTGGGGCTGCCATTGTTGATACGGATGAACTTGGGTTGGGCTAATGTCTACAACCTTCAATAATCCTTCCGCAAATTCCGCAAATTCCGCAGAATTTTTTCAACCTTCATCCTTTTTGTTTGGCGTGGTTTAAAACAAGGTTACACTTTGTTTTCCAGCTTGTCCATTGTCGACGGAACCTTTGCCTGCACAACTGTTACCCGTAAACCGTTTTTTTGAACCACGCAGTTTATTGTAATTGAGCTGACAACCTTTACATTAAGCACTTTACATCTGGCCAGCTGAGCTGGGGTGTTGTTTTTCTGAATATTGAACAAGGACGATCTGAGCATGGTGAAACTTGATTTTTCGAAAAGTGCAGATGGTTTAATCCCGGCGATTGCCCAGGATTACCAAAGCGGTGAAGTTTTAATGTTGGCTTATCTGAATGAGGAAGCCTGGAACAAGACGCTGGAAACCGGGATTGCCACCTATTGGACACGTTCCCGCAAGAAACTCTGGGTCAAAGGGGAGAGTTCTGGTAATATTCAGAAAGTGAAAGAGATTTTGGTTGATTGTGATCTGGATACGGTCATTTTTAAGATTGAACAGGTCGGCGGTGCGGCTTGTCATGAGGGATATCGGAGCTGTTTTTTCCGTCGGGTGGAAGCCGACGGAAAGCTGAGCGTTCTGGGTGAACGCGTTTTTGATCCTGCAACAGTTTATCAGAAATAAGAGGAATTCTGCATGTCAGTATTGCGTCTTGCTTTGCCAAAAGGCAGCCTGGAAGCGACTACGGTTGAAATGTTTCGCCGGGCGGGTTATAAAATTGATATTCATTCGCGTTCCTATTATCCCGAGATCGATGATCCGGAGATTGAATGCATGTTGATCCGGGCTCAGGAAATTGCCCGCTATGTCGAACTCGGCATCATGGATGCCGGATTGACCGGATATGATTGGATTGTGGAGAATTCAGCGGATGTTGTGGAAATTGCCGAGCTGGTTTATGGCAAAGTCGGAAGGAAACCCCTGCGTTGGGTGCTGGCTGTGCCGATTGATTCTCCGATTCATTGTGCAAAAGACCTAGCCGGCAAACGCATTGCCACCGAAGCCATGGGAATGACGAAACGCTATCTGGAAAAACATGGCGTTGAGGCGGAAGTGGAATTCAGCTGGGGCGCAACGGAAGTTAAACCGCCGTATCTGGCGGATGCCATCGTGGAGATTACGGAAACTGGTTCCAGTCTTAAGGCCAATAACCTTCGTATCGTCGATACCCTTTGTGAAACAACGACTCGATTTATTGCCAATAAGGCGGCGGCGGCGGATCCGTTCAAACGTCAGAAGATGGACGGGATTGCGCTGTTGCTGCAGGCCGTATTGGCGGCCGAAAACAAAGTTGGCCTGATGCTGAATGTGCATCAGAAAAATCTTGACGAAGTGCTGAATATTCTGCCGGCTCTGCAACAGCCTACTGTATCACATCTTTCGAATCCAGAATGGTTTTCCTTGACAACCGTGCTGGATTCCCATGCCATGCGGGATATTATTCCAGCCTTAAAAGCCGCCGGTGCAATTGGCTTGGTGGAATATACCCTCAATAAAGTCGTTATGTAAGCGGCACAAGCGGAGCTGAAAAAAATGCCCTTTCGGAGTGGTTTCCGAAAGGGCATTTTTATTGACTATTAATACTGCAGGCGGCCTATCAGGCGAGCCTGCAGTAGCAAGTGATCGGCAGACTCTTACCAGTCTGGATGATCGTTTTTTTTCGACCATTCCTCGTATTTACGGGCGGCGAATTCCCGACCACCCAGTCCGAAAGCCAGCGCCAGGGCGACGCAGACTGCGCCCAGCAGCAGGGTAAAAGCCGTCTGAACGATGGGACCGCCGATTTCCATATTATGGATCGCGATTGCACCGGTAAAAATCAGTACGCAGACTTTCACGATCGTGACAACCAGCTTATTGCATTTTCCTTTCAGGGCATCTGCAGCAAAGTTCGCCAGCCAGAAACCGATCAGCAGAACAATCAGCCCGACCACGATATTGCCGCCGAAGATCAGAAAGGTCTGCAGCAAGGCCGCCAATTCAGCGAATTGCAGGATATTACAGGCTGCGATGGCAGCATGAAGAATGATGGCAATAAAGACGATTTTGCCAGCCAGAGCTGAGGGCAGGGTAGCTTGGTTGCTTTCATCCTTCTTCACCCCGAGATGTCCAAGCAGCTTGTTAAAGCCGAAATTATCCAGCAATTGCGACACTAAGCTTGCCACAAACTTCCCAACCATGACGGCAACGAATAGCAGTAAAGATGCTCCCAAAATATCACCAGTCGCATTCAGAATCTTAGAAAAGAGGCCAGAGACGGAATTGGACAGGGAATCGATTTTTAGAGCGCTCAGGGAGGAGATCAGTACCGGGATGGCAATCAGAATATAGGCCACAATGCCAATCATTCCGGAGAGTCCATGGTTCCCAAACATTTTTGAAATTCCGGCTTTTTCTCCAAGGCTGTCCAAACTGCTGATTACTACTAGGCCGGAAACGGTTTTGCGGACGATACGCGCAGCCAGCAAGCCAACGAATAGAATCGCTGCCGCCCCGATCAGATTGGGTACATATTCCAGGAGTTTGGTGAACATCTGCTGGAGGGGTTCGGTAATTCCTTCGATTTTCAGCGTGCGCAAAATGGCGGGCAGGAAAAACAGCAGGACGACCCAGTAAATGATTTCCGCTACGGTGGCGGAGACTGGCCGGCTTTCTGACAGTTCCAGTGATTCTGTTGTTTTCTGATCAATCGACAGCGTTTTCATGGCTGTCCCAACCAAGTATTTGGCCAGAGTTGCGCAGAGCCAGGCAATGAAGATCAATATAGCGGCACCAATCAGATTGGCTGCATAGGCAGTGATCATATCAAAAAACTTCTGAATTGGAGCGGCGGCCTGCGACAGATCCAGAGCAGTCAAACACCCCAGTACAGTAAATAACAGGATTAAAATATAGACGGCTCTGCCAATGTATTTGTCCAGTTTTGAAGCCGGCAAGGCGGAGCCCTCTGGCAGACAGCGATTGAGTTTTTGCTCGAGAGAGGAATTCCGGATCAGACGGCTGACCAATCCTGAAACGTAGATTGCAATCAGCCAGCCGGCAGCAAGAATAACAATCGCTTTGACAATGGTCAAAACATGGCTGTCAATGATCATCTGCCATACATTCTGAAAAAAGTTTTCCATCTTGTGTACTCCCATGTTGTAAGAGGTTTTTGAGAATTAGGACTTGGAATGAATCTGCGTATGATGCAAAAACAAATCATGTCCGGTGGAATAAAACTTAAAATACATGTCTTTTACGGCTTTGCAATTATGCAGGAGAGAGGGATGCTTTTGTAAGTTGTAAATGGTAAGTGGTGGGGAACGGGAACGGGAACGGGAACGGGGAGGGAACGGGGAAATTGTAAGTTGTAAATGGTAAGTGGTGGGGAACGGGAACGGGAACGGGGAGGGAACGGGGAAATTGTAAGTTGTAAATGGTAAGTGGTGGGGAACGGGAACGGGAACGGGGAGGGAACGGGG
>JBAXYW010000275.1:0-5849 GCA_041670605.1 Lentisphaeria bacterium | reverse complement strand
GTGATTTGGCAGTATTTATGGAAGGCTTGTTGCCAGGCGGCTTCGTCCTGGGGCAGGTAGGTGGAGGTTTCGGTGCAATCGCGGATCATATTGCGGCCTTCCTGGATGGATTGGATGGCACCGGTAGCGAGGCACTGGCCGAGGATATTGCCGAGGGCCGTGGCTTCAACTGGACCGGTGATGACTGGTCGGTGAATCGCGTTGGCGGTAAACTGATTGAGGATCTTATTCATGCAGCCGCCGCCGACAAGATGCAGGGTATCGAGTTTGCGGCCAAGAATTTCTTCCAATTCCTCCATGGTCTGCAGATAGCGCATAGCCAAGGATTCCAGTGCGGTACGGATGATCTGGCCCGGGGTTTCCGGTACTTTTTGTCCGGTTTTGCGGCAGTATTCGGCAATCTTGACAGGCATATCTCCGGGGGCGATGAAGCTTGGATCATTTGGGTCAATAAAGCTGCGGAAGGGTTCGGCTTGGCCGGCCATCTGATCCATTTCATCGAAGCTGAAAGTCTTACCGCAACGGATCCATTCTTGTCGGCATTCCTGGATCAGCCAGAGCCCCATGATATTTTTCAGAAAACGGATTTTTCCGCCAACGCCGCCCTCATTCGTATAGTTGGCTGCCTGTGCTTTTTTATTGATGATCGGGGCATCCAGCTCGACTCCCAGTAAACTCCAAGTTCCGCTGCTTAGGTATGCCCAGGATTTTTCACCATTGGCGGGTACTGCCGCGACGGCGGATGCGGTATCATGACTACCAACCAAGATCAATGGGATGGGGCCGCATTTGAACTCCGCCTGCAAAGCCGCTGACAGGGTGCCAGCCAGACTGCAGGAAGGCACAATTTCGGGGAACAGGGAATGCGGCAAGCCCAGGGCATCAATGATCGGCCAGCTCCAATCCCGGGTCTGGGGGTTATATAGTTGAGAGGTGGTGGCGATACTGTATTCTGCGCAAATTTTACCACCGAAGAGGTAGGTTAGGGCATTCGGAGTGAAAAGCAGTTTGTCAGCGATTTTCAGGGTGGGGTCTTCGTCCCGTACTGATGCAGCCAATTGGAAAATGCTATTCAGGCTCATGAATTGGATGCCGGTCTGGCGGTAGATTTCCGCTTGCGGGATGCGTTCGAAGGTCCAAGGCAGAACATCATCGGTGCGGGAATCGCGGTAATGCCTGGGCAGGCCGGCGAAAAATCCTTTTTGATCGAGCAGGGCATAATCTACTCCCCAGGTATCGATAGCGATGCCGCTGAGCTCGGCGCCAACCTCCAGCGCTTTCTGCAGGCCGACTTTCATTTCTTTGAAAAGGCCTAATGTATTCCAGAAAAGGCCTCCATTAATGGACAGCCCCCCATTGTCGAAACGATGCAGTTCCTGAAGAGAAATTTTGTTATCAACGAGAGTACCGAGGATGGCTCTGCCACTGGAGGCACCCAAATCAAACGCTAAGAATTGTTTCATCATTTTTCCTTTTGTTCTTTGGTCTTATTGAGGAAGATATTGACAGGATACGTCACAAGTGTCGTTTTGAGTATTGATGTCGAGCAGGCCGAAGGAAGCGTTCAGGGTCAAAGAACCCGCGCACTGGATTTGTGGATGAGGTGCTGTCAGGCAGAACGGATGATGGATATGTCCGCAGAGCAGAACATCAAAGCGTTTTTCCCTGTGGTATTGCTGCAGCAGTTCGGCCTGTTTCAGTTTCCGTCGCCATGTCAGTGGGAATCCCATAGCATCCCGAGTGGGGAAATGTTCCAGCAGCAGCCGGAATGGGGTGCATCGCGGGGCGTCCAGCAGTTTTTGCAGTTGTTTCCAGTCCGGCTCCGGGATTTCTCCATTGGAGCTGAAAAACGGAGATGGATATGCCGCGTTGCAGAGGATGAATTCCGCAGGGCCGAAGGTCTGACTTTGGGGCAGATCGTGCAGCTCGAAGCGTTTGTTGTTCAGACGGTAGAAGCAATCTTCCAGGGCTTTGCGGCAGGCCGGATAATTGGTGTAGGCGTCGTGATTTCCAGGGATGTAGAGAAAGCGGTCGCCGGCCAGTTCGAGGATTGGAGCCAGCAGCTTTTCTGCCAGAGCGAATTCCTGCGGATCGCCGACGCTGGTCAAGTCGCCGGTGCAGACAAAGAAATCCGCTTTCAGGGCGGCAAAAACCTTGGCGGCGCTTTGCAGACGTTCTGCCCGGAATTGCCGCCGTCGACGCAGTAGATGATTGAGGCATCCAAAAAGGCGTTTGTCTAGAAAACCACCGTGTTGGAGGGAGAAAAGCCCGGCGTGGAGATCGGAAAAATGGATGATGCGGAAACTGGATTTTGACATGGAAGCTGGAAGTTTTGGATGGTAGACTGGGAGGGTTCAGATGCCATAATCATTTAATTTCCGGTGCAGTGTGCGGCGGCTGATGCCAAGCAATTCGGCGGCTCGCGAACGGTTGCCGCTGCATTGTGCCAGTGCTTGGATGATGACATTTTTTTCATTGGCTTTGATGTCCAGCGGATTTTCCGAGCTGCCAAGCTCGTTTTTTTCCTGCCGGGCTTTAGCTTGGAATTGTTCGCCGACGGCTTGACGGATTTCCACCGGGACATCATTGAGAGTCAGCGAGCTGCCTCTGGCAAAAACGACCATGCGTTCGACGCAATTGCGTAATTCCCGGATATTTCCCGGCCAATTGTAAGAAGTGAGCACTTTAATGGTTTCCGGAGTGGAGCCTCCCAACTGTTTGCCGTTGTCTTCCGCAGTCAGTTTCAGATAATGATTAAACAGCAGGGGAATGTCTTCGCGATGTTCCCGCAAGGGTGGCAGTTTGAGATTGACGACATTGAGACGATAGTACAGATCATCGCGGAAGCTGCCCTGATCCACCATTTCCTTCAGATTTCGGTTGGTTGCGGCTAATAATCGGACATCGATTGCGATCGGCTGACTGCCGCCAACCCGCTCCAGCGTACGACTTTCCAGTACGCGTAGCAGTTTGACTTGAGTGGCCGGGGTGATTTCACCGATTTCATCCAGAAACAGGCTACCTCCATCAGCGCGTTCAAAACGACCAATTTGTCGTTCACTGGCGCCGGTAAAAGCACCTTTTTCATGGCCGAACAATTCGCTTTCCAGCAGATTTTCATTGAGGGCGGCGCAGTGTACTGCGATGAATGGTTTGCGGTTGCGCGGACTCATCTGGTGGATCGCTCGAGCGAAAAGCTCTTTGCCAGTGCCGCTTTCGCCGGTAATGAGCACCGTCGAACGTGCTTCGGCGACTTGCCGGGCTTCCGCCAGTAAGTCCAGCATGGACTGCGAATTGCCGATAATGCCATCGACTCCACTCTGATGTTTTTCCAACGCGGAGCGCAATTCCCGATTTTCCTTGCGCATACGGATGGTTTCGAGGCCGCGTTCGATCATCATTTCCAAGTCATCCAGATTGATTGGCTTGGTCAGATAATCGTAGGCACCGACTTTCATTGCTTCGATGGCCGTTTCTACAGAACCGTAGGCGGTTAGCATGATGATCAGGGGAGCTTTTTCCCAGGTACTCACTTCGCGGGTGAATTCCATGCCGTCGAGGCCGGACATGCGCAAATCCGTCAGAACGACCGAAATGTTCTGTTCTTTCAGAATCCGCATTCCTTTCAGAGCATCTTCAGCCAGCAAAATTTCATAGCGTTCTCCCAGTGCGGCTGCCAGCCCCTCCCGGGTATTGCGTTCATCATCGATGACTAATATTTTTTCTTTTGACATAGTGAAAATGTTTTTCAAGAAGCATAGAGGGAAGGTGGAATTCTGTTGCCTTTACTCCGCTTGTGCTGGGGCGAGTTGTCGTATGATTCTGGCATGGCGCGGCAGGCTGATTGTGAAGGAGGCTCCTTGTCCAGGGCTGCCATCAATCGTTAATTCTCCGCCATGAGCATGTACAATTCGGTCGACGATGATCAGTCCCAGGCCGTGTCCATCGTTTTTCGTGGTAAAATAGGGTTCCATCAGACGACTCAGGTCACGGTCGCTCAAGCCCTTTCCTGTATCGGCAAACTTGATCTGCACATACACATCGTCCACGCTGCAGATAATACTCAACAAGCCTCCATCCGGCATGGCCTGAATGGCATTTTTGATAATATTGAAAAAGGCCTGCGTCAATTGCCCGGAATCCCCGGTGAGTGCTGGAATTGTGTCCGGAAAGGAGGCTTCTACCTGGATGGCTTTTCCCTCAATTTCAGGGCGCATGAAGCCAATGGCCTCGCTGAGCAGCTGTTTCAGGTTCAACGGTCGCAAGTGCAATTCGCCAGGGCGCACGGCATTGAGAAAATTTTTAACGATGGCGTCGAGTCGGCTGACTTCCTGTTCTGCGATATCGGCGAAGTGTTCGACGTCCTGAACATTAATTTTGCCATCTTGTTGTTGTTTGAGTTTTCGTTTTAGAATCTGCAAATGGATGCCGAGACTGTTCAGGGGATTTCCCAGTTCGTGTGCGACGCTGGCGGCCATCTGGGTAATGATTTTTACTTTCTGAGTTTCGACATTCTGTTCGGATTCCCGACAAGATTCTGTGATGTCATGGAAAATCATGGTGGCCAGGGGCAGGCCGCGTTTGCGCATGTCCGGACGTTCCGGTACCGGCATTAAATAAAAACTCAGAAAACGGCGCTGGGGATAAAAAACCTCCATCTCCCGCCGGGAAAAGCGACCCCAGCTTTCCGGAGAGACCCGCAAGAGTTCTTCCCAGTCAAACTGCTTAAAATATTTTCCGATATATTGCCCGACTGCGTCTTCGCTGATCCCGAACATCTCGATTGCGGCTGTATTGATGATGCGGATTTTTAGATTGTTGTCAATGACAATCAAGCCTTCCCGGATGGTGTTAAAAATCCCTTCCAGAAAACCTTTTTCGCGAATCAGGCGCATTAAATAGACCTGCAAACTGGAGGGATCGAGGCGATCCATCCGATCTACTAGGTGATCATAAAAATTGCTGTTTTTTCTGTCCATGGCAAGGGTATTACGGAAAAGACTTCAGACGGTTTGTTTCTCTTATTGTCGATACGATCCGGAAGACCCCGGCAGCTTGCTTAGCAGAGACTGTTCACGAATCTTTACTCACTGCTGAATAATGTACCATGTCAACGAAAGGTTGCGCAATTTTGTCTCAGTTTTTTTCGTGTTTTCCCCCATGCCTGGAATTTGATTTTGATTTTTTTGCGGATTTTTCCGGACAAGTGTTTTCCGGTGAGCACGATTCCGAGCAAGAGGATCAGCCAGGAAGTCGCATAGGTAATGGTAGCCAGAAGCAGGAAAAAATGTTTATTCGTGATGGTATGCAGTAGTATGCAGGTTGCCGCACCAAGGATTCCGATAGGGACATTACTGATTAAACAGGCAAATCCGAGTTTGCATTTCCAGTTTGCACAAATGGTTGGAATTCGGCAGATGCGCAGCAACAGTACGCAGAGGCTGGGAAGCTTTTGGGGCGAGACTAGAGCGCTTTTTGGGGGGATTGGCATGCGTTTTCCGATACAGAATTATTTTAACAAGCCATGGATCATGCCCAGCAGAGCTGGGACTGCGGTTTCGACGCGCAAAACGCAGCCGCCCAGGGTCAATGCCTGGCAGCTGGCTTGGCGCAAAGCTTCTTCTTCTTCCGGGGCGAAGCCGCCTTCCGGGCCGACCCAGAGCGCCAGGTCGTCGGCTGCCGCTGCGTTGATTTGAGGCAAAGGTTTGGCAGGGTGATCCGGGATCGCTCCGAAGAAGCTTGTTTCTTGGGCGATCCGGAGTGCTTTCTGGAAATCGCTGGGGGGATCGAGTTGCGGTAATCGTGGGTTGATGGCCTGTTTGCAGGCTGCGATCAGGACATTCTGCCAG
>JBAXYW010000274.1:0-5890 GCA_041670605.1 Lentisphaeria bacterium | reverse complement strand
ATATGCCTGGAATCCCGGGCTTGACCTTCAGGCGGAGTTGCAGGACTGGTATACATCCTGTGTCGGAAAAGCGGCGGCTCCGTTTCTGGAAGAATACTACAACTTCTGGGACAATTTCTGGCGCACTCGTGCGGTACAAAGCGACTGGTTCAATGAATCGAAGTTCGCCACCTACACTGCGCTGGTTCCGGATGGGGGGTATTTGTATGCCCTTGACAAAGGCGATTTTTTGCACTTGCGGGGTTTGATGGAGTCGGTTGTGCAAAAAGCACAGGATTATGGAGATGCCAATCAGAAGCAGCGCGCCCTGTATTTGCTGAAAGAGTTTGAGTTCTACGAATCCTCCGCTTATCTGAATGCCGCCGAAATCATCCCGGTGCAGGGGCTTTCCCGGAAGGCCGATGCTTTGGCGCTAGCCGAAGACATTCCCCGAATCATCCGGCATGCGTTAAAACGTCCTGTCACAGCCAGGGAAATCCTGGAAACCTTTCCAAAAGAGCTTTGGGGTGGCATATATCCTTACATGCGCAAAGGGTATGAACAGAAATTCACTCAACCGGTATTTCCTGATGTGTTGATGCTGCTGAATGCCTGGCTATCCGATGAACAGATCCGGGAATCTTTTGATGCAACGATGGCAGATGCTTCTCTGCCGAAGGCCTGGCGAAACAAGATGCAATTTTTGCTGGATCTTGATTCAGGAAAGATTGCCAATCTTGTTCCAGATAATTCCTTTGAAAACGGGCGTGGAGCCTGGATCGGATTAGGAGATGTATCCGGGAATCAGGCCGCCAGCGGCAAACAATCCTTTGCCTTTCGCATGCTGCGTTCCGGCAAAGGTGAAATAGTGTTGCGGGTACCGATGAAAGCCGGGGGAAAATATATGCTGATGGCAAAGGTATATCTGGACAGTGACTATCCCCCGGAGCGGGCCACGGCAAAAGGATTCATTCTCGGTATCAACAAATTAAATGTCGGTTCCAATTATTACATACCGATGAAGACCAGCCTGGTGCCTGGGAAATGGAATGCAATCAGTACTTCCGCCAATGTTGGACCATGCGACAACTGGGGAAATATTTACATCTTTGTGGAAGGCATGGAAAAAGGAGAAGTGGTGTATGTCGATGATGTCGTTTTGATTGAATTAAGCGAATAATGCATATTTGAGGCTGGAGGACGACAATGACAAACAGCAACCTCACAACAAAATACGGTGCAAAAGCGGCAAAATCGTCGGACAATCAACCCGGACAACAAATAAAGGCTTCTTCAGGCTGTATCGATGCCGGAAAAATTATCGCGCTTTTCGTTGCAGGAATCCTGTGCTGCCTCAATACCATTGCTCAGAGGACAACAGCTCCTGATTTCCAGATTTCTGAATACTGGAAGCCGAAAAAGATTCTCTCACGTGACTTCTGGCTGGTCGGGGATAAAATTTATTCGACCAAACAGCCAACCAAGATCAATTTGCTACTCTGGGGTTGCATCAATGCCGCTGAGGTCTATTTCCCATCCGCCAACTTGCCGGAAGGAATGCGGAAACTTGCTGAAAACCCTGCGTTTACTGATGTAGCTTTGCAATATGTCCTTGATGCAGAGGATCATGCTGACGGAACGAGTACGCTCAGTTTTCCGGATGTGGCAAAGGATCCACGGCTTTCCGCGCGTCCCTTTTTGATTTATGCAGTGAATGTTACGAATGCTCCGTTGATGTCTGCCGTGAACAGCGATATGACAGCCTCGCAGCTTGCCACCCAATACTCTGAACGTTTTCTGATGGCTGCCCGACGCCAATACCGGCGAGTTTTCTTTGCTCCATTCCGTCCATCAGAGCTTCCGGATTTCCGCAAGACTCATGACAATTTTATTGGTTTCATCAGTTGCTCAGAATGGTTCAACGAGGCCTTTCAGTATGTTACCAATGCCCGTTTCCAGACTGCTCAGGTCAGTAAAGCGATCAATGCCGTTGAAGCGGCACAAATCCGGGAAAATTACAAGGTGGACGATCCCAGCTTCCCAACCAGGATGGAACGCGCAAAAAAGATTTTTGATCGGGCGGCGAAAATTCTTGAGGGTCCTGAGAACATGCTGGTTTTTGATGGAGTAGCCTGTGTCGGGCATCTTGCCGCATATTATGGTGCGGGGATAATCGGCTGCGAGACCAGCCGCACCTGGCGCTACTGGGAAAATCAGATGATTTGTGAACGTGGTGCTGCCAGGCAATTTCAGGTGCCTTGGATCTGGTATATTGCCAGCTGGGCAAACGGATATACGACAGACGGACAGTATACCAGCGAGCCCTATGATGCAAGGGTGCCGGAACGCCGCCTTTCCGGGAGTTCCCACTCCCTGATTGACCGGGTTTTCTATTATGCTTGGTTGTCAGGCGCCAATCTGATTGAACGGGAAGGAATGTATATGAACTGGTTCCTGTCCGAAACGACGATGGAACTCAGCCCGCAAGGACAAAACTATGTCCGCTTTTATGAGTTTACCCGCCGGCATCCGGATCGCGGCACTCCTTACACTCCGATCGCTTTGCTGCGGCCAGCAATGACGCCATCCTCCCGTGAGAACAGGCTTTTTAGCAACACCGCCGGTGCCGCAATGGATAATGCATTCCGGGCGACGATTTACCACCTCTATCCGGATGAGCAGATGCAGACCGAAGTTCCCGGTTTCCGCTATGAACTTCTGGATTCTTATTCTGCAAATCCCCATGATGGTGTCCGCAAGGCCGGCTATGAAATGTCACTGGCCAATACGGCACCTTATGGTGATCTTTTCGATGCGCTTACACCGGATTTTCCTGATCCGTCCAGTTTTACACGCATTCTGCCTGCGTACAAAGTAGCCATTCTTCTGGGGGAGTATGAGAAGAATCCGGCGATGGCAAAGATACTGATGGATTATGTGCGAGAGGGGGGAATGCTCGTTATCAACACTCGTCAGCTTTCGCCAGAGTATCCATCCGGTTTCTCCGGGATTGAGCTTACCGGCGATGTTGTTCGTAGCGGAGAGTATTTGTTTGATGAAGTCAAACCGACTGGTTGTGAAGTCCTTGCACAGGATGGAAACGGAAATATCCTTTTTACCCGGCATCAGTATGGCAAAGGCGCAGTGATCGTAACTGCACCGCAATTTATGATTCCAGAGACGCAGGACTGGCAGGTTCAAGCTGTGGATGCCAATACCGGAAAATTGAAGTTCCCGTTGATTGATCAGTTGCTTCAGATGCTCTGCTCGGAGGTCTGTCCGGTTCGGGTTGAAGGCGATATCAAGTTTGGTTTGAACAAAACGGGAAAAGGCTGGTGGCTTTATCTCTTCAATAACAAAGGAGTCATGAAACTTGACGGAAAAGAGGAATGGTTTGACATGAAGCGGACAGCCAATGTGACCATCGACTTTAAGCAGCTGAAAGTCCGCAGTGCAGTGGAACTTTGCTCGGGAAAAACAATGTCGATTGGGAACAATGTACTTGTGTTGCAAGTCCTCCCGGGAGATTTCAAAATTATCCAACTACGCTAGACAATACGGTTATAGTATTGCATGACACCTGATATCTGCTTCCCGTAATCCAGGCAAAGGAGAGCAGTTCCAGAGTAAACCATGTCCAAGGCAAGGAGAAGGGAAACAGCGACTGACTTCACAAAGCGCTTCTGTTTCCCTTACAATCATTAAGAACAGGAAAAAATGAAGGAAATCATGTCAGAAAGTTTTGGGAATCGAAGCGTTACTATGCACCCGCCGAAATATATCATGTTTTTCGACCATCATACAATGAAGGCCTGTCCGGATGTTGGTCACCATTTTGATGCGGATGAGTTTGCATCAAGTTTGCAGGCCGCCGGAGTTGATCTGCTGGGTTTTCATGCAAAATGCAACCAGGGTTTCTGCTATTATGATACGCAGACCGGTATCCGACATCCTTCGCTGCCGCCAGGACGCGATCTGTTTGGCGAAACAGTTATGGCTTGCAACCAGCGCGGCATCGCCGTCACTGCCTATCTGAATTGTGGACTCAGCAACGAGGATGCAATCAGGCATCCGGAATGGAGCATGATCAGTCCGGATGGGAAAATGCTGCATCCGGATATTTATGATATCGGCTGGGTCACCCCGTACATGCGCACCATGTGCCTGAATTCACCATACCGGGATTATCTGCTGAATCTGATCAAAGAGGTCCGTGACAAATATCCGGTTTCCGGTTTCCTGCTGGACAGCTTCAATGGTTTTCCCTGTATCTGTCCCCATTGCATTGAAGGCATGAAGCAGCAGCATATGGACTGGCAGGACGAAGCGGAAGTGCGCAAATTCGGGCGGATGTCAGCCTTGCGTCTGGCTGAGGACATCTCGGCATTGCTGCGCCCACAGGAAAACAAGCTGCTGGTTTATTATCTGGGAATTTCTCCGAAGGACAATGCCCGGATCGGCACCTATCTGGAATGCGAATGCCTTCCGACCAATCCGGGCTGGGGCTATGATTATCTGCCACTGACGGCACGATATTATCGTAATCTTACCAGTGGCCCGGTGCTGAATATGACCGGGCGCTTTTATGACTGGGGAGACTTTGGCAGCCTGCGCCCGCAGGCCGGGGTGGAATACGATCTCTTTTTTGGACTGGCCAACGGGATGCGTCCGAATATCGGGGATCATTTCCATCCCAGCGGGAAATTGAACCGGGCAGCTCTCGAACGGGCAGGGAATATCTATACGAAACTGCGCCGTTATGAACCCTGGTTCTCCGACGTCAGAAACCAAGTTGATATTGGTGTTGTGTTGCCCGGTGCGTTGGACAAAAGTCCATCGCTGGTTGGCGTGACGCGCATGCTTTCAGAGCTGAAGATGCAATTTGATTTCATTGATGCGGATTGCGACTGGAGCGGGTATAAGCTGTTGATTCTTCCTGACGAGGTAATTCTGGACAAGCGGCTTGCAACACTGGTGCAAGCCCATCTTGCCTGCGGCAAAAAAGTGCTTGCTACCGGGCGTTCGGGGTTGAATGGGGACGGCACCGCTTTCTGCTTTGAAAAGGAATGGGGCGTCAAGTATGTTAATCCCTGTACTTTTTCCCCGGCCTATTTCCAACTGACCGGTGACTTCGTGGGG
Source organism: Lentisphaeria bacterium (assembly GCA_041670605.1). Taxonomy (GTDB): domain Bacteria; phylum Verrucomicrobiota; class Lentisphaeria; order Oligosphaerales; family Oligosphaeraceae; genus JAQVUB01. The sequence continues at coordinate 772 of JBAXYW010000274.1, read as the reverse complement.
CGTGTCCCCGACATGCCACTAGCCACCTATACGACAGGGCTCTGCACGAAAGCACTTCCCGGCAGCAAAGTTGCCGGACATGTGGTAGCGCCTTATTACAACAAGCATTGGGATGGCGTCTATTCCTATTATTATGCCCCACCCGATCAAGAAACGGAAATTCCCTTTCTGGTGTTGAACGAACAAACTGCATATTGTGCATTTCCAATTTTCGAAGGATATTACAAGCTTGCTTCAGTTGATCTACGCCATGTGCTGGCGATCATGCTGGAACATCTTCTCCCAAAACCTCTTTTGATTACGGATGCCTCCCTGCCATCCTTTGCCCGCGCTTTTATCACCGCTAATACCCGACAGCGCATCGTTCATCTGCTCAATTATCTGCCGGAACTGCGTGGAAAAACTCTGATTGTCGAAGAGGAACTCCCGCTTTCCCGAGTAAATCTCAAACTGCGTCTGGATGGTATGCCAGTTCGCAGGCTGTATATTGCGCCGGATCAACAAGCGATTCCCTTCTCGATTACAGAGGATTATCTTTCCTTTATGGTACCGGAACTGCGCGGATACTGCATGATTGTGGCAGAATTGTCAGACGCCAGATAATTGTTCCGGAAATTGCGTCATATAAAAGGCAGGGAATATTGACCGAACCGGACTAATTAGCTGTCATGAAGATCTGATTTTGTTGTATTTCTTCATTATTCTTGATTTTGTTTGTGCTTCTTACGGTCTTCTTCCCGCCTTTTCTTCAGACTTAAAAGGCAGACAAAGT
>JBAXYW010000273.1:0-5911 GCA_041670605.1 Lentisphaeria bacterium | reverse complement strand
GGGATGTTGGTAGCCATACCGACTCCGATGCCCTGGGCACCATTGACCAGGAGGTTTGGGAAACGGGCCGGCAATACGCAGGGTTCCAGGTCTTTTTCATCGAAGGTCGGACGCATGTCCACGGTATCTTTTTCCAGGTCGGCCAGCAATTCTTCTGCGAGGCGTTCCATACGGCATTCCGTATAACGGTATGCTGCAGCGGAATCCCCGTCAATTGAGCCGAAATTTCCTTGTCCATCGATCAAGGGGCAGCGCATCGAGAATTCCTGCGCCATTCGTACCATGGTTTCATAGACGGCGGAGTCCCCGTGTGGATGGTAGTTGCCGATGACTTCACCGACGACCTTGGCGCACTTGGTATAGGATCCGCTTTTGCCGAAACCGCGTTGCCGCATGGCATAGAGGATGCGGCGGCTGCCCGGTTTCATGCCATCTCGTACATCCGGGATGGCGCGTCCTACATTGGCGCTGACCGAATACTGCAGGTATGCCGAATGCATGATGTCTTCAATGGCATAGGGAACGTCGTTCCTGCCAATAGAAAGAGTACTGTTTTCCGGTTCGTTCGGGAGCATGGTGTTTTCGTCACTCATAAGAATTCTCTGTCTTTCAATTTATCTTGGCTGGCGTTGCCAGTCCAGGGTTTGCTGGTTAAATTTGGCTTCAGGGAAACTCAGATATCCAGATCTTTGACGGATTCGGCGAAGCGCTCGATATATTCGCGACGGGGACTGACTTGTTCTCCCATCAGGAGGACGAAGATGCGTTCGGCTTCGACTGCATCGGCCATGGTGACTTTGATCATTTTGCGGCGTTCGGGGTCCATTGTTGTATCCCAGAGTTGGTTGGGGTTCATTTCGCCCAAACCTTTATAACGTTGGATATTGAGGCCCTGCCGGCCATTATTGGTGATCTGTTCATAGACGGCTTCCAGCGTATTGACTTGTGTAACTTTTTCTTTATGAATCATTTCCAGAATGGGAGTGTCTCCGGAGAATAGATGACGACAGTTGAGGTTGAATTTCTGTAGTTTTTCATCCAGAGCAATGAAAGTGTTTGCTTCTGGGATATTAATAATGTCAATGGCGGAATTCATGGTTGGGGCTTCGCTGAGGATGGGGTCGCCATTTTCATCAAGTTCGACCAGCGGAGCGGGAAGATCTTCTATTTCCAGAGGTTCTTCTGTTTTTTCGGGGAGATTACCATTTTCCACCGTCAAGCGTGTTTCGGCATCCATGACAATCTGTTCGATTTCGCTTTTATCAAAGGCATAATGGAAGGAAATCGCTCCGTCAATTTCCCGGATAGCCACCAGGGCAACAGGGAAACGGCCATGCGTAAAGCGCTGTTGAAAGTAATCTGCTGGAGAAATGCCATAACGCGGTAGACTGTTTTTTGCCAGCCGGAGAAATTCCCGGATGTTCTGAATGATTTCGGTGACCAAATCTGGCGGGAATGGTTCCTGATTGGGCAGACGCAGGCTGATGTCCTGAAGACCCAGTCGCAGCAGGATGCCATCAAGTTGATCTTCATTTTCGACGTATTGTTCATGTTTGCGGCGGGTGACCTTGAACAACGGGGGTTTGGCAATGTAGATATAGCCGGCTTCTAGAAGAGGTTTCATCTGGCGGTAGAAAAAGGTCAAAAGTAGGGTGCGGATATGCGAACCGTCTACGTCGGCATCGGTCATGATGATGACCCGGTGGTAACGTGCTTTCGAGACATCGAATTCTTCCGTGCCGATGCCGCAGCCGATGGCCGTGATCAGGGTGCGGATTTCAAGGTTGTTCAGCATCCTGTCGAGCCGGGCTTTTTCAACATTGATCAGTTTGCCGCGGATTGGGATGATCGCCTGAAAACGGCTGTTGCGCCCCTGTTTGGCGGAGCCGCCGGCGGAATCTCCCTCAACGATATAAAGTTCCGATAAGGCGGGGTCTTTTTCGGAGCAGTCCGACAGCTTGCCGGGCAGGGCGGTGATGCCGAGCGGGCTCTTGCGGCGGCTAGCTTCTCTGGCTTTGCGGGCGGCTTCCCTGGCTCGGGCTGCTCCATACGCTTTCTCGATAACCTGCTTGGCATCTTTGGGGTGCTCTTCAAAATAGGTGGTCAGCGTTGCGTAGACGATGGAATCGACGATGCCGCGTACATCGCCATTGCCCAGTTTGGTTTTGGTCTGTCCTTCAAACTGGGGGTCTTTGACCTTGACGCTGATGACGGCAGCCAATCCTTCGCGGACATCGCTGCCGGAAACCGTGGTTTCATTCTTAAACGCTGGAATCGTTTTGGCATAGTTATTGATGCAACGCGTAATGGCTTGCTGGAAACCGGTTAGATGTGTTCCTCCCTCAATGGTATTGATATCATTGGCGTAACTGTAGATAGTTTCCGCATAGGAATCATTGTATTGCAGAGCAATTTCGGCTTCCACATCATCGCGTTGCGTTTTGAAATAGATGACTTCATGGAGTGGGTTCTTGACCTTGTTCAGATGCGTCACGAACTCTCGCAAGCCACCAGAAAAACAGAAGGTCTCTTCGCGTGGATTTTCACCGCGTTGATCGCTGAGCGTGATACAGATACCGGCATTAAGGAAGGCCAGTTCGCGGAGGCGATTTGCCAGGATATCCCATTTGAACTCGATCAGCGAAAAGATTTCAGAATCCGGCATGAATTTGACGATGGTGCCGCGGGTGCTGCTGGGTCCTTTGCAGACCAGCTGTTCACTGGTATTGCCGCGTTCAAAACGCATCTGGTATTCGGAGCCATTCCGGTGGATGGTGAGAGCGAGCCATTGGGAAAGGGCATTCACACAGGAAACACCAACTCCATGTAGCCCGCCGGAAACGCGGTATGCATTGTGATCGAATTTTCCGCCTGCATGCAGCATCGTCAACGCGACTTCGCATGCGGGTTTTTTTTCAATCAAATGCATATCGACGGGAATGCCCCGGCCATCGTCGATGACTGTAATGCTGTTGTCAAAGCCGATCTGCACTGAAATATTCTTGCAGTGTCCGGCCATGGCTTCGTCAATACTGTTGTCGACGACTTCGTAAACCAAGTGGTGCAATCCGCGTTCGCCGGTATCACCGATATACATGCTGGGGCGTTTGCGAACGGCTGCCAGTCCTTCAAGTACGGTGATCTGACTGGCATTATATTCCGAATCGGGCGTTTTTTGCTGTACTGTCGCCGGCATTTCAGGAAGAACGGTAACACCGTTCCCTGATAGAGAATCTTGGTTGGACATGAATATTTCCTTGACAAACATGAGGTTCTGAAGACGTAAAACCAGCTTGCGTCTTCTCATAAAGTGGCCCGAAAATGGACTTCCTTTTAATATATAGTAAAAGCGCTTTTTTGCCACTTTTTTCAGCAGAAAATGTAAAAAAAATGATCTTTTTGTATTCGCTCAGTTTTCCTCTTTTGCAGCCCACCGTGGTGTGATCTGATCGATGGCTTTTGGACTGTTTATTTTGCCTGGATTGCTGATCTTTTGGACAAACCTATCAATTAGGTTATATTATGTGTTTTTAAGTTGTGATCCGGCCGGGACGCGGTCGGGAGGGTAGTACAAACATTCACCATCAACAAAGAAATGGGAAAATGAAGAAGTTTAAAGTGGGCATTATTGGTTGTGGTCGGATTTCCCGTTTTCACGGCATGCCGGTATCTGCGCAGGACAATGCGCAGGTTGTTGCCTGCTGTGATTTGATTCCTGAGCGTGCCAAAGAGATGGCTGGCTTATTCGGGTGTAAGAAGACCTATGAGAGTTTTGAGGAAATGATTCTGAAAGAGAAGCTGGATGTGGTGCACATTTGTCTGCCGCATTATCTGCATTCTCCGGTTGCGGTTCGCGCGATGGAACTGGGCTGTCATGTTCTGACGGAAAAACCGATGGCGATTTCAATGGAACAGGCCGAGGTGATGGTGGCAACGGCTAAGAAAACCGGCAAGACTCTGGGCGTGATTTTTCAGAACCGTTACAATGCCGGTTCAGTCCTGGTTAAAAATTGTTTGGACAGCGGTCGTCTGGGCAGCATCTTGTCGGCCAAATGCAGTGTGACCTGGTGTCGGACGCCGGAGTATTACACGAGCAGCAATTGGAAGGGTACTTGGGATAAAGAGGGTGGTGGTGCGATTATCGATCAGGCCATTCATACAATCGACCTGATGTGTTGGTTTATCGGCTATGAGATTGATCACGTGGACTGCACACTGGCCAATCGCGACCATAAGGGGCTCATTGAGGTGGAAGATTGTGCAGATGGGCTGATTGTTTTCAAAAATGGCGTTCGGGCTTCCTTCTGGTGCATGAACTATTTCAGCCACGATGCAGCAGTCGAAATCGACTTGGTCTGCGAAAATGGCACAGCCAAAATTACTGCGGAAGAGGCACGGGTGATTTTCCAGGATGGCCGGGAGATGATTGCCCGTCCCAATCCACAGGAAAGCTTTGATTATGGCGGCGGTCCCTCATACTGGGGAGCCAGCCATCTGAAGCAGATCGACTCTTTCTATGAGGCCTTGGGGCAAGGCAAACAACCGGAAATCAATGGAGAGCTGATTCTGAATACGGCTCATAAAATGATTATGAGCCTCTATGACTCCGGCAAAAACCAACAACCTGTGCAATACGAAACAGCTCCCAAAACGAGAGCCCGCAAAGCCAGTTGTCGTAAAACAAAATAATACCGTTCCCGGCGGAAAAGCGCAAAACCTCAGGAAGGCAATATATTGTATTGCTTTTCGGTTTTGCGTTTTTTTTTGTCCGGCCACTACTGGGTTTTAGGGAACAGGATGAAAGCTTTTTTTCGCGATATGGTTTTTTTGTTTAGCCGCCGGGATATTCTGCGTTTTCTGCTGTTGGTTTGTCTGCTGGTTGTCGGAACCGGCATTGAACTGATTTCACTGGCGGCTGTGCCGATTTTTGTGGGAATTTTAACCCGAAGCGGCGGCGAAACAGTGCTGATGCAACAGCTCCAGCATTTTTTTCAGCACTTTGGTTGGGGAGATTATGCTTTTCAGCTGCGCTTAAGCAGCCTTTTTTTTCTGGCCTTATTTGCTTTCCGAACTCTCTATCTCTATGGAAGTTATTCCTTACAGGAACGAATTCTGAACAACCGTTGCGTGGAGTTGGGTTCCCGGATTTTTTCCGCCTATATGTCAGCCTCCTATCGTTTTCTGCTGCAGCGCAATTCGCAGGATCTGGTGAAATCCGTGGTGGTTGACTCAGACCGGGTAGTTAATCGGGTTTTAGGCCCCTTGATCAACCTGTTGCGTTCGCTGATAGTGATGTTTGGAGTGGTGATTATGCTGCTGATTTATACGCCGCTGATTACCGGTTTTGCCTTGTTTTCCCTTCTGCTTTTTGCTGGTGGTTATCTCTATTGGAATCGGCAAAACACAAGACGGCATGGGGAAGCTGATGCAGAAAATCGGAAAGTAGCTATGGCGGCAGTGGCGGAAGGGATTGGGGGGTTCAAGGAGATTCAGGTCGGGGGTTGTAAAATTTTTTTTATCACCAGGTTGCATCGTGCACTGGAAAAAATTTGTGCCAGCCAGCGTTGGTTGTCAGTCAGTCAATTGATCATGTGGCCCTATCTGGAGTTGGTGACCATCAGCGTGTTGGTGGTTTCCACGCTGATGGCTTTGGGATTCGCACAGCAGAATTTTTCCGCTATAGCTCCCGTCATGGCGCTTTTTGCGGTGGCACTCTTTCGTCTCAAGGGATACGTTACGGATTGCATGTTGAATTACACCATGCTGCGCTATAATTTGGTTTCGGTGAATTTGGTTTGTCGGGATTTACGGACGCTTCAGCAGGAAAATTTCGAATCTTGCCCACGAAGATCTGATGGCCAGGTTGCCTTGCCTTTCCAGAAAAATATCCACATTGAAAAGGTGGATTTTC
>JBAXYW010000272.1:0-5917 GCA_041670605.1 Lentisphaeria bacterium | reverse complement strand
GAGGGAGCGGGGGATTGTAAGTTGTAAGTTGTGGGGAGGGGGAACGCGAGCTGAAGCTCGCTTTTGACGCAGACTGAAGCCTGTACTACGTGCCTGAGCAGAAGCGACGTAGGCTATACTACGAACGGGAATGGGGACAGGTATCAGGTGGGGGAATACAAGGCCCGGGCAAGAAGTTTGCTGACCAGTTCGGGATAGCTGATGCCGGCTTTGATCATCAGTTGTGGATACAGGCTGATACTAGTAAAGCCCGGGATCGTATTGATTTCGTTAAGAATCCAGGTGCCATCTGGTTTCAGGAAAAAGTCCACTCTTGCCATGCCACGACAGTCCAGAGCAATAAAAGCCCGGGCTGCCAGTTCCCGGACTTCCTCCACCTGATGAGTTTCCAGTTCAGCAGGCACCTTCAAAGTCGCCCCATCTTTCGAGAGATATTTAGCGGCATAGGAATAAAATTCATCATGCGGGATCACTTCGCCCGGGGGCGGACAGAAAATCTGTTTGCCCTCATCCAGAACCGCGCATTCGATTTCCCGTCCGGAAATCGCCTCTTCAAGCAGTATTTTGTCATCGTATTTAAAGGCCAAGGTAACCGCTTGCACCAATTGCTCCACCGTTTTGACTTTGCTGATGCCTACTGAAGAACCGGTGCAGGCCGGTTTGACAAAAAGCGGTAGTCCGAAGGTATCGAGTGCCTGTTGAAAGCGGACTGAATCCTTCGGGTCGCGGATGACGATACCTCGAGCAGTTGGCAGCCCGTTGCAGTTGAGCAGCATTTTTGTCACGGTCTTATCCATACAGTTGGCTGAACTCATCTGATCACAGCCGACATAGGGTAGGCCAAGCATTTGAAACAAACCCTGGATCGTGCCATCTTCCCCATTAGCCCCATGCAAAACGGGAAAAGCGAGATCGATCGAATATTCCTGTCCGGTGCCTAATTCCCATAAACGAGCATGGACGCTGTTCCGGCAAAGAAAACAGACTTTACCATCATCAGCCAGACGAATCTTGCGGGGATCCTGGCGATCCATCAGAAAATCCCGATCCCCAAAATGCTGCCAAATTCCCTCTTTGCTGATGCCCACAACTTGGACTTCATATTGTTCCCGGTTTAAAGCCTGGTATACGCCCCATGCCGACAGCAGGGAGATTTCATGTTCCGGCGATTGGCCGCCACAGAGCAGACAGACGACTGGCTTTTTGCTCACGATATACCCCAATAACAAAAAAGAGATGCGGTTTATATTGGCTGGATCATTGTTCATCCGCCAGGAGTTTAATTAGATCCTGAACGCTGAAACTGGTCAGTTTATCATTTCCGCTGAGAATCTGATCGGCTAGATCGCGTTTCCATTGATGTAGATTCTGAATTTTGTCTTCAATGGTATTTTTCGTCAGCAGGTGATAGATGGTAACTGGTTTATTTTGTCCCAGCCGGTGTGCCCGGTCGGAAGCTTGGTTTTCGACGGCGGGGTTCCACCAAGAATCTAGATGGATGACGTAGTCCGCCTGAGTCAGATTCAGACCCAGACCGCCGGCTTTCAGACTGATCAGAAAGACTGGGCAGTTACCCCCCTGGAAGTTTTTCACCGCAGCCGTTCTTTCTTTTGTCGACAGACTGCCATCCAAATACTGATACTCAATGCCGCGTTCATCCAGAGAGGCTCTAACGATGCTGAGGAATTTGACGAATTGGCTGAAAACCAGCGTTTTATGGCCGCCATCGAGAATTTCGGTCAAGAGTTCCAGAAAGGCTTCCAGTTTGGCGCCGGGGAGCGTGCTGCCAGGAGCTGCCAGGCGTGGATGGCAGGTTGCCAGACGAAGCTTGGTGATTCCAGCCAGAACCCGGATCCGCAGACGTCCTGTCGGATCATCCCGGTGTTCCAAATCCGCCAGAATTCCCTGCCGCAAACTGTCGTAGAATTCCCGTTCGAGTTTTGACAATTCGACCGTGAAATCAATATTGGTTTTTGGTGGCAGCTCTTTGAGTACTTGGTCTTTGCGGCGGCGTAACAAGAAGGGTTTGATCAGATTGTTCAGCCGTTGCATGGCTTCCCGGTTGTCTTCCCGTTCGATCGGGATGCCGAAACGTCGTTGGAACAGTTCCCGGGGCCCCAGTAGCCCCGGGTTGATAAAGCGGAAAACCGCCCACAGTTCATTTAAATTATTTTCTACCGGAGTCCCGGTGGTGACCAGCCGGAATTTGGCTTTGATGTTCATGGCTGCCTGCGAACGTTTCGCATGGTAATTTTTGATCGCCTGGGCTTCATCCAGAACAGCGATGCGCCAATTGATGTTGCCAAATTGCTCATTTTCACTTTGCAGTAAACCATAACTGCTGATCAGTACAGAATTCGGCCCCAAGCTGGCTAAGGTCTCTTTGCGATCCCCATTGCCCAGAGTAACAACCCGAAGGGAAGGGGCAAATTTTTGGAATTCATGTTGCCAATTGGCGCAAACGGAGGTCGGCGCAATGATCAGACTGGGTCCCTCGGACGTTTTGCTGAGAATGAGGGTAATCGCTTGAATTGTTTTGCCCAATCCCATGTCATCGGCGAGGCAGGCTCCGGCACCAAGAGCGTCCAGACGGAAAAGCCAGACAAAACCTTCCTGTTGATATTTTCGCAAGGTGGCGTGCAGGCTCTCTGGGATTTCTGGCTCCAGGCACATGGCCTGTTCCATTTTACTGATGTATTCCTGCCATTCCTGGCTCAGTTCACAGGAACCAATATCACTGATCAGAGAATTTAGCACTGGCTGCAGAAAATGATGCACCCGGAAAGCCTCATTTTTATACTCTGCAATCCGGTTTAATTCATCCAGACGCTGACGAAACCCTTCACTGAGGGCGACAACCTGCCCATCTTCAAGGACGATAAAGCGCCCCTTTTCTTCATTGGATTTATGCAGTAATTCTCTCAGAGAGACGGTTTTGTTTTCATCAATCTGAATAGTGCCGTCCAGCGAGAACCAGTCTTTGTAATTCTGGATGCGCAGGGAAAGATTTCCCAAGCCGATTGTTCGGGTACTGGAAAAGCGATTATTTTCGGGCCAGTGAACGACGCAGCGGGAGAGGATTTCCCGCAACTGGAGGGTGAATTCATAACAATCCATGGCATTGGGTAGCGACCAATTCCAATCTTCGAGAGCTTCTCCCTTCAACAGTGCAGGACAGTCATGGATCGCTTCTTCCGCTTTTGCAATTTCACTGGCAAAATTTCGGCAGAGACGGTGACGGGTTACTTCCTGATGTGTAATCATTTCTACCGGACCGTGCCCGGGTTTATAAAAGCCGTTGGAGATGCCAAACGGTTTTATGAAAAGTTCAATGCGCAGTCCCTGATTCTCCGGGATCAGGCGGAATTCCGGGCGTGGGTCCGCGGTTTCGTAGTCCAGTCCGAGGGATTCCAAGGGGTAATCCGACAAAATCTGATAGCGTTTGCTGAGTCGGCTGAGCAATTCGAGCATTTCATTTTGAGCTTCTGTTGGCAGTCGTAATTCCTTGCCGATGAGCTGTCGTAATTGCAGAAATTCATTGTCAAAAAGGAAGACGCTGATGACGTCGCCGTGTTCCAGGCGAAGCACCATCAATTCATTTGCCGTGGGTTGCGGACAGAGTTGAAATTCGTAATAGTTCTCGTGGCAAAACAGGCGAATATAAGGAGTGGCGGTAATGCAATGCAGCTTCCGCATGACCGTGCCATCCAGAAGCATTCTGGGATGTCCTGCCAACGCAAGAAAGACGGAAGCCCAGGCGGAAATCTGTTGGGTGGGGTCTTCTTCTATTTTTGTCATGGCTTCCCTGATAATGGTGCAAGCGAATTTGTCCTGTGGGGAAAGCTGATAGCCGGACATGAAGGAATCCAGGTCCTGTTCAATCCGGCAATAATTTTGATTACGAAAGGCCGTGAATTTTCGTCCCTTGCTCCACTTACCGCTACGAATGGAATGTTGTTCCATGGGACGCACCGTAAGGAGGTCCGGATTGGTTTCATCCGTGCTGACCAGCCAGACCAGCCGCCGGATATTTTGTTCCGGAAGTCCGGCCAGGAACGGGTCAAATTTACTCAAGCGATTCAACCAGCTGTTTTGAATCTGAACACAATCCAACAGAAAAGGGAGTTTTCCCACCGGGTCTTCATGATATCGTTGGGCGATGCCCTTCCCGGGAGGTAATGTCCGTAGCAACAGTTCTTCGCATTCCCGAAAGAGCCATTGATAATCGCTTTGCTTTGCTTTCCCGGCAATGGCCTTCAAACGTCGTTGCTCATCCGCAGTTAATTCCGAGTTCAACCAGTATTGACCAAGAATCCAGAAAAAATCCTGCAGGGGGTCGAGTTTTTTCGGGGTCGGTAATTTTTCGCATAATTCTTGTGTGCGTCGGGATTGAATAAGCTTGTGGAGTAATTCATAGATGGGTCCCCAGGTCGGGATTTTGATTCCCAGTTCTGCGTTGCTTTCTGCCGTATGCAAGGCGGAAGGCGTTCCCGTTCTGAGCAGGGAAAAAAGGAAGAAGAGCCCGCCTACGGTCTGGAAATAAAAGTCATGCACTCCCTCGAGCTGCCGAACCTCATACAAAGAATCCAGAAAGAGGTTGACTGCCCTTTCGTCTTTGCCGAACATGCTGGACAGCCAGGCCTGGCGCAACATGCGGGCATTGTTATTGGTATTCTTTTTGATTAAAGTGGCTGCGGTATTCCAGTTGCCGCGCAAAATCTCATAGTCAATTAATGGATAAATGGCGGCCAAAGGCAGCGAATCACTCACGGCCAGCAACTTGCATTCAAATTTGCGAATATCGTAGAGTTCCCGTATGGCAATCGGTAGCAACTGCCAGGAACAAACCGCGAGCAGAGTTTCCGGCAGATCCAGCAGGCTGTCCCAATCCTGCTTCTTGAGCAGGAAGTCAAAGCCTTCTCCATCATTATACTCATCGGGGAAATAATCCCTCATGCTGACCAGACTGGCATTTAGCAGTTTTGTATCCCATGCAAAAAAAGCATTTCGGATGTCGCGTTTCAAATAATTCAGGTCTGGCAGACCTCGATTTCCGATGGCTGGAATAGCCCTTGCGATACAGTCAGCCAGGCCGGAATAAGCTGGGCTTGCCAGCAGTTTCCGGATTTGTTCATCCGAAGCTTTCGGGACAAACCATTTTCCTTCGCAGAATTGCAGCGTTCCCTGTTTGCAGAGGTTTTCAGCAAGGTTCTTCAGAGCTGGCTGAGATAGTCTGGCTAGACGGGGTAAAAAGCGCGAGGCTAAATAGAGAACCCGTTCAATTTCAACAAGGGCGGCAGAGCCGGAAAGGGAGGTCAAAAGCGCTAACAGTTGTTTCCCAAGCTCTTCGTGTAATTTTTTATCGGCACTTTCTGACACGGGCATAAGGCTCCGAATCTGGTAGAATAATTATACCGGCGCCAAAGGCTGTGCCGGTGAATCCATTAATATAACCCCTCTTTCGGGTTCTGAAAGGAAAAGAAAGAGGAACAGCAAAAAGTCGATGACAACGGGGGCGGGGACGGGGAAACTGTAAGTTGTGAATTGTGGGGGAAGGGGACGGGGAAACTGTAAGTTGTGAATTGTAAGTTGTGGGAGACGGGCAATACTTTTTATTTTAGGTGGGGGTGTTTTCTAAAAAGTGCATGGGACTTATGGGACGCAAAAGACGCATAGGACGCATAGATAGGACGATGCGACAATGGGATGCTTGTTCTATGCTTTTCCGGCTCGTCGTCCTATTGTCATATCCATACGTCCCATACGTCCTATACCACCTGCTCTTTAGGGAAAGAGTATCGGGGGGACGGGGGCGGGGAGGATCCGGAGCTGGAAGCTCCGGGCACATTCTGGGGACGGGGAGGATCCGGAGCTGGAAGCTCCGGGCACATTCTGGGGACGGGGAGGATCCGGAGCT
>JBAXYW010000271.1:0-5923 GCA_041670605.1 Lentisphaeria bacterium | reverse complement strand
GGAGCTGGTGACTCTGCTGAACAAGTTCAAGCCCGATGTGGTGATCAATGTCGCCTTGCCTTATCAGGATCTGCATATCATGGATGCCTGCTTGGAAGCCGGCGTGAATTATGTCGATACGGCTAACTACGAGCCGATGGACGTCGCACATTTTGAATATCAATGGCAATGGGATTATCAGGAACGTTTCAAGGCCAAGGGCATCATGGCATTGTTGGGCAGCGGGTTTGACCCCGGCGTGACTAATGTCTTCACCGCCTGGGCAAAAAAGAAACATTTTGACACGATCGAAGAGCTGGACATCATCGATGCGAATGCCGGCGATCACGGCCAGCCCTTTGCCACCAACTTCAATCCCGAAATCAATATCCGGGAAGTCACCGCCAATGGAAAATTTTATCAGGATGGCAGCTTCCAAGAGACGAAACCGCTTGAAATCAGCAAGACCTTCGATTTCCCAGCCGGTATCGGCTCGAAAAAAATCTATCTGTTATGGCATGAGGAATTGGAGTCTTTGGTGAAGTTTCTAGCTCCGCATGGTTTGCAGGCTGCGCGTTTCTGGATGACGTTCGGGGATGCCTATCTGAAGCATCTGGAAGTTTTGCAGAACGTCGGAATGACCCGGATCGACCCGGTGATGTACAATGGACAGGAAATCATACCGCTGCAATTTCTGAAAGCCCTTTTACCGGATCCGGCTTCGCTGGGGCCGCTGACCAAAGGTAAGACCTGCATCGGCTGCCTGATCAAAGGCAAGAAAGACGGCAAACCCCGCCGGTATTATATCTACAATATTTGCGATCATCAAGAAGCGTATCGGGAAGTGCAGTCCCAGGCAATCTCCTATACTACCGGAGTACCGGCAATGATCGGAGCGATGCTGGTGGCTACCGGAGTCTGGAAAGGCAGCGGCGTTTTCAATATGGAAGAGTTCGACCCGGAACCCTTTATGCAAAAACTGAACCTGCATGGCCTTCCCTGGCAGGAACATTTTCTGGAGGACTGAAGCAGCTCCGCAGCACAAACGCCGATATTTTCTGGAGAACGCATGCAAAATTTGGATCTCAGCACGATAGCCACGCCTTGTTTTGTCCTGGATTTGGCAAAACTCAAGGCTAATCTGCAGATTCTCGCTGCTGTAAAACATCGTTGCGGTGCCCGGATTCTACTGGCTCAGAAAGCTTTTGCAATGTTTTCAGTGTATCCGTTGCTGCGAACAGTCCTGGATGGAGTCTGCGCCAGTTCGCCCTATGAGGCACGCCTTGGCCGTGAAGAATTTGGCCGGGAAGTGCATACCTTTGCGGCAGCGTATTCTGAAGCCGATCTCTTGCAAGTGCTCGACTACTCCGATCATCTGGTCTTCAATTCGTTTTCACAGTGGCAGCGTTATCGGGAGCTTTGCCGCGCACAGGAAAAGCGGGTCTCTTTCGGACTACGAGTCAATCCTGAACACTCTGAAGCTGTGGCGGAAATCTATTCTCCCTGCGCCAAAGGCTCACGCCTGGGTATCCGTAAAGCTGATTTTGCCGGTCAGAATCTGCAGGGCATCAGCGGACTGCATTTTCATACCCTCTGCCAACAGAATGCCGCGGCCCTTGAACGAACCCTGGAAGCTTTTGAAGAACGCTTTGCCGATCTCATCCCCGGCCTTCAATGGCTGAATTTCGGTGGGGGACATCATATTACCCGTAGCGATTATGATCTGGATAAACTCTGCAATCTGATTGTCGCCTGGAAAAAGAAGTATGCGATCGACACGATTTATCTCGAACCCGGCGAAGCCGTCGCCCTGAATGCGGGATCCTTGGTGGCGACGGTTCTGGATGTCGTTGATAACGACGGCCCCATCGCTATCCTGGATGCCTCGGCAGCCGCTCATATGCCGGATGTCCTGGAGATGCCATACCGACCCGAAGTCGCCGGCGCCGGTAAGCCGGGTGAATATGCCTTCGACTGCCGTCTGGCGGGACTTTCCTGCCTCGCCGGTGATGTGATTGGTTCGTATTCTTTCTCCGCGCCATTGCGCCCGGGCGATAAAATTGAATTGCTCGATATGGCGATTTATTCCATGGTCAAAACCAATACCTTCAATGGCCTGGCTTTGCCATCCATTGCTATTTGGGACAACGAAAACCGCCAATTCCGCATGATCCGCAAATTCTCCTACGAGGATTTCAAAAACCGCCTGTCCTGAAGTGTTTTTTTTTGCCCCAGCAACCTCGCTGGCAGAGGGGGGGGGCACAGTGCGCTTTCATCCCGAAAAACTGCAGCGTCAAAAGTGTGGTGCCGTAGGCCTCATGCCGGAGCGAGTGATCGAATTTCTTCTACAAACAAGAAATGCCGTCCATATCGTTTTTAGATATTCGTCATGGAGGTCTCAATCTGTGTTATTTGGGGCATGAGGATGAGGGAGAGCATCTGGAGCTGGATAGAATAGTACGGACAATCTTCAGCTGTACCGGCGGCAGCTTCACCCTACCAATGGCACAAGCGCATTTTTTGCTGCAGCCGGCATTGGCTCGATTCAATGCAGGATGACGGACACATTTTGAATCAGAGCCCCATTCGGGGTCTGAATCTCCAATCCGATCCATTCATTGGCACGAATCGTATAGTCAAGCGAATAGACTTCATTGTCTTGGTCCAACAGCACATTCGTATATTCGGTCGGGAAAGACTGCCGCTGCAGTTTTCCCGTTTCCCAATTATCATGATAACGTGCGAAGGCCAGACGGATATTTCCCTTGCCCTGGATTCTGAAGAAAATCTCGATAGGCCGGGCTTTTTTAGATTGTCCCAAAGGACCCTGCCAATCCCAGAGCAGTTGGGAAAGACTGCCGCCGGGTTGTAATTTAACATTATTCTTAAGGTCACTGACGCTTATCACTTCACCTTGCCGGATCGTCCAATTTTCCAGAGTTCCGGGTTTTTCCCCAAGGGCATTAAAATTGCCGTTTTTCAATAACGGATTACCGATGGCCAAAGTTCGATAACTGCTGGTGCGGTGATAGGGCTCTCCGCCAAGAGAAAAACTGCCGGTCGGATTCTCATCTTTGATCTGCCGATTTCTGGCAAAATGGAAATTCCAGGTCATCCCCGGTGCGAAGACCCCTTCTATATTCTTGACCGGTACTTTCATTTCTAGGACATAGCGGTCGCTGCTTACTCGGGCAGCTACTTTAATACCTAAATCCAGTTTGGATTCGTTTCCTGGCTGGGCGGCATCCATGTAAGTCCCCTCGCTATTGATCACAATCTGATAGTATTTATTCGCATTATTTGGGGGAGCCAAGAAAAATTCGCAACTGTCATCCGACCATACCGCCCCATCTTTTTCTGCATTGGTTTGCAATTTATCTGGGGCTGGTTCCATTGCGGTTACCAGAAAATAAAGATTTTCTGCATCGGAAAGAATTCCCAGTGTAGTCTGTAGTTGAGGCGGCGGAGGCAATATTTTTTCCTGATAAACACTGACAAGCTCTGAAGTATATTGAGCGCTGATCCAGGCAGTCTCATCCGGAACACCATCGATTTGAATTTCCCCTTGACGTAGCGGAGCGGTTAATAGCTTGCTCTGCACACTGCGATAATGCTGATTTTGCGCAACCAGAAAATGTTCAAACAAAATCTTCTCCCGCTGCACTCGTTCCAAAGCCCGGGATTCAGATCCTGCTAGGCTTTCTGCTTCCCGTAGCAAATTTTCAAATTCCTCTTTCAACCCAGTTTTTTGCAGCATTTTCGGAGTACGGCTGTCACCATGTGGATAGCCGAAACAGCCGGAGGAATACTTCCAGTTTTGATTTTTCAAGTCATGATATTTTTGCATAGCAGGATATGCCAGGCCGTAGTATTTACGCAACAGGTCATCCTGAATTTCTTTCCAGTCCAGTTCTGGATTCCAAGTCAACTGTGCCGCGATATTCCAGAACAGCCATTCGTTGCGTAAGCTGTAAGCGACATGTCCGGGGTTCTGTTGAAAATCCGGGATGGAAGAATAGTTTGCGTCGGGAAAGGCAATCTCCTCTTTCCATCCGCAAATACCGAGTTTTCGAAATGTTTTCAGATCTGCCGCCAGCACTTCCTGCAATGGAGTTGTAGTCATCGGTGTAGCATGTGCATATTCATACAGACGTAGTTTGGGATTGACTTTCAGCCAATCCTTCAGCAGGGTAAAAACCTCAACATTGCGTCGGCATTGTGGGTCATCAATCCGATGGGCAAAACAACGTCCATGCGAGCAAAAATAAACCATCATCCGGGGGTCAATCGACACCCCCTCCGGGATAGAACGATAATTCCAGTAAGCCCAAGTTGAAAGCCGCGCCTCCGGATATCGCGCATAAACTCTGGCTGCAATTTTCTGTACCACACTATGAAAGCGCCGGGAGATATTCAGTTGTTCGCCACCGTCAAGTGCCCGGCATTCCGGGCACTCACACCAGCCTTTGGCCGAATCCGGTGCCCCAAAAAGATAGCTTACCTTATTGCCATGTTCTTCAATAAGATTGCAGATATATTGGTAAACGAGCTCTTGGACTTCAGGATTCGCTAAACAATGATGGGTATTATGATGGCCGGAATTTTGCTGCCGCTGTCCATCGACCAGAGCAAAGTATTCTGGATGACTTTCCAGATATTTTTGCGGGGGTACCGCCAGATAGAACGTAAGGTGTCCGCCGGTCGAAAGAATATGCGAGGCGATACGTGCCTCATAAAATTCCTTGAATTCCGGCGCCAAGGATGCCTTGAGAGAAAATGCACCTGGGCTTTGTAGCTTTAACCTGGCAGCCCAGACTTTTCCTTTTTCGGCCTGCCCGACAGCACTGACTTGTGTCGCATTCCGATACGCAAAAACGGGCTGTTCCATCTGATCGATTTCTGGCAGAATCAGGTTTTCCTGAGTTTCCAGATATTCGCCATCTTCACCGGGATAAAACCAGCGAACCTGGTAATAATCATGGAGCAAGGTATAGGCACCATACAAAGCACCAACCTGAGTTTTGCCAATCAGATAGAAGTTTTTCCCCTGCGTTTTCAGATAAAATGCTTCTTCCTGGTTCGCATTGAAAAGCTGTTCACGAATGTCCGCCGGAATATTGTTTGCGGCGGCGGTAGCAATGATCAAGGAATTGCCAGTGGCTGTCGCCTGAATGGGAACCTTCGCCCCGGTGATTTTGGCAAAATAATGCTGCAGCTCCTGAGCCGCCAATTTTTCTCCGGGAAAAGCATTTTCTGCCAACACGATCGCTCCGACCACTTTCCCTTTTTGTACTAAACTTGTTTGCGCCAATATGATATTAGCTGATAAAATACTCAGAATTAAAATTCGCAAACACATAAAAAACTCCCCCCAAAAAAACGTTGATTACCTGCAATAAAACCTAACCATGCAATTGAAGCAATTCAATTCCTCAATGAAGATGCTGGTCGGAAGAAAATACGTTTCTCACAGTACTTTTGGCTGAGGCTGTTACAAAACTTATTTACTTAGTTTGAAGAACATATTCCAACCATATGCGGGATTCGTGCGTCGCCAGACATCCCCGACGCCGAGAGAATTTGTCGCCAGCGGATTGCCCGGGTCAAATATTTTTCTGGTTTCAACATGGGCATCTGCCATCAGAATATTGATTTGGCGGTCATGTCGAAATGCATCCGGCATCCGGTTGTTCGCAATCGAATAAGAGTCCACAATGCCGACACCCGTCGGATCGGTAATGCTGCAACGGCTGTCCATCATTACAAATTGTTCCGCCGGGCGTTGGCAAAAGGTCACCAAGACGTTGTGTTGTGACAGAACACAAGATAGGATATACCAGTTGTAACCATATTCCGAATAACATTCATTAAGCAAGGTGCCCTTGGTTTTGCTGAAACGGTTTCCGGAAGATGGACAGAACAAAAGCTCATAATTGACATAATT
>JBAXYW010000270.1:0-5937 GCA_041670605.1 Lentisphaeria bacterium | reverse complement strand
GCCGGAATGATTGCAGGAAATTGTTTTTCTGCAGAAAAGTTTCCGGACGGCTCAGGCAAGAGGTATACAACGGTCTTCAGCGGCTCCGGGTTTCTATCGACCGATAGCCTCTCTGGCGTAATACCCCTGCAACAGAATCACCAAGTTGTCGCTGCAAAGTCCTTCAACAGAGTTGACAAATCGCAAATCTGTATTACTTTTTTGCTGTAGCTTCTTTTTCCTCTATTTATAGAGTTTAGTTGCTTCCTTGAAAAGAGACCCCAGGATGACTTTGCAAGAGATATGCATTTTTAAAACTACATTTAGAAAAGACCATTTTTTTGGTAATCAAGAAAGAGGATGAATAATGATTCGTAAGAGTTTCACCTTAATTGAATTGTTGGTAGTGATAGCAATTATTGCCGTTTTGGCCTCGATGTTACTGCCGGCTTTAAGCAGAGCTCGGAGTACGGCTCAGACGGTTGTCTGTAAGAATAATATGAAGCAATTGTATTACGGCTGGATGGGTTATGCGGATGATTGTGCGGATTGGCTCCCTACTATGATCAATACGTACCGGTATCAGTCGACGATCCTGCAGCCATATTTAGGAACCAGCACTGCGGTCTTAAAAGCCTTCAAGTGTCCAGCGGCCAGATTTACCATATTGGGTATAACAAGCAAAAGAGTTTCTGTTTATGAGATCCGCTGGAATGGTTCTCTGGGTTCCAATCTATATGCTCCTCGGAAGCTCACTGAATTTACCGGTTCCGGGGTAAAGAATCCTGCTCCCTCCAAAATCAATGTTTTTCTGGATGGTGGTGATTGTGATGATGGCAACGTCGGCTGTCACACCTATGGTCATCATGCCTATACCAGCTGCTGTAGTAATCCTCGTCTGGGGGGGCAGGACTGTTTTCGGCACAATGGAGCGACCAATATTTGTTACCTGACTGGCAATGTCACCTCGTTCAAAGGCGCAAGAGGCATGGATTCAGCGGCATTGCGAACGGCGGGTGCGATCGCCACCGGCTGGGAAATCGGCAGGTCGGGTTGGGCACTACGTGACAAATAAAGATTCAGTATTTAAATTTTAAAAACTCAGTCGTAATCATAGTTTATTTTTAAAAGGCTTTTTGATGCGAAAATCAAGTTGTGTTCTAGCCGTTTTTTTATTTTTTACCCCCTTTTGGGCTGCTGATGCAGAAGAAGTTGAATCTGCCATCATTCGTTATACTGAGTTGCCGCCTTTTACCAAGGGGCAGACCGTGGAAAAGCCTTGGGCAAAAGCCGATTGCTTGACCCGTTTTATCATTCCGGCTCAGGCTTCACCGGCTTTTTTTCAGAGTGAAGCGAGGTTTTTATTTGATGCTGAAAATTTGTATCTCAGCATCAAAGCCCAGCATCAGGAAATTGTTATCGATGCGGGTGAGCGCAGCGTTTTTGCTGACAACAATTTTGAAATTTTTCTGCGTCCGGATTTAGACTCTGACAATTATTATCAGATTGCGATCTCGGCTGGCGGTAAAATCTATACTGGCCAGAAACGCCGCCAACAAGAATTGGCAGGCATCAATTTCACAACAAAAATGGAAAAAGAGTACTGGCAGCTTAATGTCACCATTCCTTTGAAAACGGTTCAACTGCAAGCACCGGAAATTGGCAAAGAGAAAAAAATAGCCTTCAATATCTGTCGTAATAATATTTTTATGCCGGAGAAGCAGCCCGAGGTCAGCTCTTTTGCCGTTTTGGACTCCTTTGATTATCATATTGCGGATGTCTGGGAAACGGCCATATTACGTCGTGAACAAGGTCAAAGTCGCCAGATTGTCGCTGCTAGCCGAGGCATCAACGTCAACCTTTTTGCTAATCCGGATTTCAAGCTGGCTCAAGACAACCATCCTTTGGGCTGGGGTTTGCATGGTGCTGAGGTCTTTTATCAAGAAACCGCTCCGCTTTCTGGAGAATGGATGGTGCGAGCCACCGGCAACAGCTATCATTTTTTGACTCGGGGAATCCGTCTGGAAGCCGGCAAAACCTATACCTTGAAGGTCAAGAGCCGCTGTTTTGGTCCCGAAGGCAGTTTGGGAATTATTCAGATGGTAAGAGAAGCTGGTCGCACCCGGGAAGGCACTTATAGTGCTTGGCAGATTCCATTAACTTCGGAATTTCATGAGTTTTTCTTCCCCTTAAAGGCGGACGCGGGGGCAGTTAGTCTGGCATTTTATCGTATTGGTTCACGGGGCGTTGACCGGGGGGTCGACTTGGCAGCCGTACATTTATATGAAGGCGAAATTTCCTCATTTGAAATTCGGAAGATCTCTCGTACTGGCAACAAAAAACTGGTAGCGGGGACGACTCCGGTTTTAAAAACCAATTTTTTAGGAATGAAAAGTGTAAGAATTCGAGTTTTGGCAATCATGGCAAGCTTGGGTTCCACCCGGGAAGCCCTGGAAATTTTTGCTGGTCTGCCTGTAGATTTGGATATTCTGACCACTACCGGCAAAAATCAGGATGTGTACTACACCGACAATGAACCGTTACAGATAAAAAAGCACTTGCAGGAAAATGCCTATGATCTTTATATGATTGGGAACCAAATTCCGGATCGGATCGGCAAAGAGTTGGCCAGCATGATTCAAGGAAATATTCGGAAGGGAGCTGGACTCTGGCTGAATGATCTTCAAGTATCGGGAACTTGGCGGGACTTAGTCAAAGAATATCCGGCAGCAGCAGTCACGGATACTCACTACCTGAAGCAAGCCCTGCCACTGGAGCTGATGACGCTGCCAATAACAACGGCAAAAAATAAAACAACGCCTTTGTCTGAGATTCGAGAAGCAAAAATCAGTTCCGGTCGAGGACGAATCATTCTCAGCGACACTTCGATACAGCGTTCCCAATTTAAAATTAAACAAGCTTCCGAAACGTACAGCTATGCTACCTTCCCTTATGACCAGTTTGCAGATGCCTGGCTGGCCAGAATGGCCTATTATAGCGCCGGTGCTACAGACAGTCCGATAGAACAAGTCTTAGCAAACGCCGGAAAAGTTCTCGTTTCCGGCCGCAATTGGCCGGCGGATGGCCAGTTGGCCTGGAGTTTGATTGACAAAAATGGCAGTTTGGTGGCCGAAGGCAAGGCGGCGCTTGCCGGAACGCAAGCCGAAATCGTTTTACCGAAATTGACCTTAACTGGCAATCATGTGTTAGCGGTCTGGCTACAGAATGCTTCCGGAGCGGTTTTAGACTACAACTGCACTGTCATCCAACAATCAGGCCCATATCTTAGTGATTTTATTGACCAACAACAATACTATGCTGGCAATGATGCCGGAAAATTTCAAGTCGCAATTGAGAATTACCGGGATGGCTTGGAATTGCATTGGGCTTTGGAAGATTTTTCCGGAAGAGTTTTAGAGACTGGAGGTCAGCTCACGGCTCAAAAGAAATTGGAGTTTTCGGTACCATTGCGGGCTGTTTACACCAATCTTGCTCGGCTTTGGCTGGAACTACGACAAAAGGATCAGATCATCGATAAACAGCGTTTCCCGGTTTATATCCAGGATCGGGATAAAGCCCGACTCTGGAGTGACTTTACGCCCTCGGTTTGGAATGCCGGTTCAGAAACCAGCATGGATGCCTGTACAGCGATCGACCGTCAAATGGAAAATATTGGTATCCGCTCTTATTTATTACCCCTGCAAGGCGGAGCCGCAGTTTTGAATGCTGGCATGGGGTTGGGCGGTATGTACTTGGGTGGTGGCGATTATTTTTGTGCCTTGTATCCACCGGTTGACAATGTTCGGCGTCCCAGCCTGAATACCGCAAAGGCTCAGGCCAACATAGCCGCCAACGCCGAAAAATCGGCTCGGGAGCAGAGAATCTGGGGCGTCGTGCATACCGCCGTCTGCGACGAACCCAATCTGTCCCATCCCGGCAGTAATTATGAGGTGGATGCCCACCCGGAAAATATCCTGGAATATCAAAAACGAATGCAGCAAAAATATGGCAGCATCGAAAAATTCAATCAGCAGTGTGATACCCAATACCAGAGTTTTTCGGAATTGAAACAGGTGCTGACCCAAGAAGCCCGTCAACGGGACAATTTTGCTGAATTCACTGAGTGGCGCAATTTTAACGTTGACCGTTGGGTTGAAACCATTCGCCTGGTCGCCGACTCTGGTAAGAAAGGCGATCCAGGTTCAGCATTATCATTATATAATTCCTTTGGTCAGGGCGCTCTCAGTGGCAATGATTATTGGAAACTTTTGACCCGTGGCGGCTTGGAATTTTCGCACGAATATACCTCTATGGTTTATATGGGTAACAATCCAATTTATGATTTTGATGAATTATATCGCAGTTTCCGTCCCGACTTACGGGTATGGGGGTTCACCGGTTATTTTGGCAGCCGCCCGAGGGCTTTTTTTGAACCCTGGTGGTTTGCTTTGCATCGTTATGGTGGCTTTTGCTGGTTTGCAACCGCTTCCGGTATTGGTGCCGGCGGCGGCGGGCGTTGGCTGAATTTGCTGGATGTACCGGGGTATGGCCTGACGGAAGATGCTGCTAATGTGAAAGCCGGGCTGGAAAAGTCGGCTTTAATGGAGGGATTGGGAAAATTATTTTTAGAATACGAGTGGCAAAAACGTGATGTCGCCATTTTATATTCCCATCCCAGTTTAATGGTTTCGTTTTGTTTAAGCAAAGAAACCCGGGGTACGGAAATTCATGCCAGCGGCAAACTGCATGATTATTTTTATAGTCGCCACAACTTGCGTTACCTTCTGGAAGAGCTGCTTTACCAATATGATTTTATCGCCCCGGAACAAATCAGTCAGGGAATTCTGGACTCCTATAAAGTCCTGTTTTTGCCAGGAAGTATTGCACTCTCGGAAAATACTGCTTTAGTCCTGAAGAACTTTGCCGCAAACGGTGGCAGAATCATCAGCGATTTTCAGCCGGGTATTTATGACGAACTTGGCCGGCGGCGTTCTACCCCGGCCAGCCAGGCGTGGCCGGAAAAACAGCTGACCATCATCAATAAAATCTTCAATGACAAGGATCTCACGCAAAAACAGCAAATCCAGCTCTTGTTGCAACAGGCCGATTCACAGCCAATTCTTAAGTGTCTGGATGTGGAGAAGTTTAGCGGACGAGAAGCCATGCATTTCAGCAACGATAATATGCATGTTTATGCGATCTTACGGAATTTTACCCGCGGTAGCGATGCCGAAGAGCAGGAATTCACTTTGCCGACAAGCGGCTATCTTTATGACTTGCGGGAAGGCAGCTGCTTGGGCAAAACCAATCGTTTTAGCTACCAGGTGCCAAATGGCGAAGCCGCCATTTTTGGACATTATCCTTATCAGGTCGAAGCTTTGGAAATCAAAGCACCGGCAACAGTCCAGGCCGGCAGCGACCTGAAGGCACAGATACGAATCAAAATTTCTACCGGAGCAAATGCCGGAAAACACGTTTTCCATGTCGAATTGCTGCCGCCCAGTGGCCTAAGCCGTTTTTTCCTGCAACGCAATCTCGTAGCACCCGCTGGAAAGCTGGATTTCACTTTCCGGATGGCAGTTAATGATACACCAGGCAATTGGCGCTTACGGGTTAAAGATGTCTTAAGTGGCATGAGTAATGAACAGCAGTTTGTGCTAAAATAAAACGAATGAAAAAGGAATATCGGTAAAAACGAAGCACGGAACCTTTTCTCCGGCTGGTACTTTTTTTTCTCGTGCCATAGGGAACAAGCGCGAGCTATGGAGCGCCGGCGTCTTCTCCCATCCGCGCTAACTTAAAATATATCCGAGGTCTGAAACGGATCATTGAGGTAGTGGGTAAAGTAGAGGGTATGAGCCTCTACCTCCCCGTTGTAGCAATGGGGTCATTTCCCCATATTTCCCAGCGTGCCGGTCTGGCACTGGGCTACCCCTACTCAGGTTGCCACGTTTCGTG
>JBAXYW010000269.1:0-5950 GCA_041670605.1 Lentisphaeria bacterium | reverse complement strand
GATATCCAGCGCCATTCCCGCTGTTCCGGATGCCGATCCCGGCTATCATACCAACCTTAGCCTGATTGATGTGCTGTCAGTGTGTTGCGATCACGCTACCCAGAAATAATTTAAAGATATACTGTCAAAAAGAGATACTGGAGGAGGATAAAAACCAAAATGATCATAGCAGCAGCAGACCTTTTGATAATGTCGAAATGAATGAATCCTTCACAACAAAAACAACATACGACAATGAGTCCACCCTGGTTTTCGGGGTATTGTACGCTCGAACAGAACTTTCGGCAGGGCAAAGAATTGATCATGATGGTATGTGAGAAGAAGTTTGGACATTGAAAACCTGAAAAACGTGTTTCCTTATTTCGGGTTTCTCGTGAGGATGTGCTTTCCGGATGATCAGCTGCGGCAGCAGCTTGGTGAACCGCATACCGGATTGTTGCCGCAGACCACCATCCAAATCCTTTGCCTGCTCATATAATGAAGCAATAAAATTGTAGTAGCTGCTCAACAAATTTTCAATATGACGAGGAAATGCTGCAGCAGAGAAGCGCGTCCATCCATGCTGCGGTCCAGCAAAGCCGTTAGAATCCCCCTCCCCTTTCCTGATAAACCCGATCGATAATATCCAGTTCCCAGAAAACCAGTTTCCGACAGCCCACCTGATCCAACAGATACTCAACCCCCATACAGCCCCCCCCGGTAAAATCATCATTAAAGACACCAGACTTTTCGGCAGACTCTCTATATTCTCCAGATAAAAATTGACCTGCATGAAACGTACCTGAGGATACTGCCGGGTCAGATTTTCAAAACAGAATAACTCTGGCAATGAATCAGGATGACTCCACCAACCCGCATCGCCGGATTGCCTAAAAAATAGCGCAGCGAATTGACAACGTCCGGTGCCGCCATAACGACCTCTCTATCCGGCTCGGATGCCACAGTCTCCCGAATCCCATCTAAAATCTAATTGCTGATCTGGTCCACTTCGCGGGGTATCCCCAACCACCAGCTGACGGCCTATCCGCTTGCCAATAAGCTCACTCAACATCGCCTCCACCGCCCGCTGTGCCGTCCACATGCTTCCCTTTATTTTTAATCAAACATACAGCAGCTGACCTGCCTGATGATCAGCGAATCGTCTGGCTGGAATCGTCGAGTGCTGCTGGATAATGCTTCCGCATTCCCGGCCAAAGGACAATCGAGAGGGCGAATATCTGGCCGATCCCAATACGCTGCTGGGAGTGGCCGTCCTGCCAATCAGCCTCGCTGAAAAACAACTCTTCCTGCTGAACTGGCAGGAAGAGCAGGGCAGCCAGGGAGTCAATCATTACTGGGCGGGAGCCCCCCCCATTCCCGGTAAAAAATACTGTCAGAAATACCTCCCCATGCTCGCAGTCTTGGATCATTCCTTCAAGGTCGAGGAAATCGCTCGCTGAAATTCACCGCCGCTCATTTCAGCAAAAGGGTGAAAACCCGCCCGTCGTCAAAGGACCCCGCAATGTGACTGGCTCCTAGAGGCACACGAAAAGAATACCGCTGCAAAATTCCGGTTTGCAGGTCGCTCACCTGCAGCTCTGTTCTGCTCAATTCAGCCGCTGCCGCATCCCGGAATTCAAGTTCAAGAAAGCCGCCTTTGCATTCTGCCGCCGCTTCCAACAACAATTGCTGATCCTGCACATCAAAGCCAATCTTGCCGCAGATACCGGAAAGGCTGTTCAGGTGCGGGAAAAACAGATAATCGACGATGAAATCCGCGCTGGCTCCGGATTTGATTTCAACCGGTGCGAAGACCATCTCCATTGTATGCGTAGGGGAATGCGGCCCCCGCTTGTAGGAATACAGAAAGCCGGAATCCCCCATTGCAACGGGGGAGGTACACATGACCAGCACCCCGGGCAGGCGGTCGCTGCGCCGTCCCATCCAGGGTTGCGCCGGTGCAACAAAAACTTCCTTGTTCGAAAATTCCTTGTCTTCATAAATGCAATCGTGTTCAAAAAAGGTTACTCCGCGTTCTTTGAGCTGACGGACTCCGCCGCAAGCCGGCAGAAGGACAATATCCAGACTGGAGTCCGGACTCAACTGCGGAATGAAATTTGTCCAGAATCTCAGTGTCTGTGCCTGCTTTTCGTGATTTGTCAATGTAAAACAAATGCGAACATATAGAGAATCAGAAAGCAATGTTACTTTTTTAGTGGCTTCCAGGTTTTCGTTGAGAAGATAGCGGTTACTGAAAACGATGTGGCCTGATTCCTGGGTTGCTTCCCGTTTGCTTACCGGAAAGAGAACATTGGCGAAATGTTTTTTCCCCCAGAGCAATTCCCGTCCGCCGCAGGAATTGGTTTCCAGGGCGGACGGCAACAGATCGTCCGTTGAACTTGAGGTTTTGACGGGATTGATCAGCGGGCGCTTTTCCGGCAGATACTGTAAGCCTGAAAAGAGCGCAGAGGCTTCCGGTAAAAATTCACTAGCGAGCCATTTATTTTGGAGGATGATTCGCTTCTGTCCGGCGTTGTCCTTGTATTCGACGATTTCGACTGCCAGACTGATCCCGGTAGAGAAAGAAAACAAAGCCAATACGTACCACCATTTCATGGTTTTTCCTCCTCAAAATATTTGACATAAGGCAGGTGTTTGCCGGTCATTTTAAAATGATTGAGCACTTTGCCAGGCAACCCCATCACCCAGCGGAATGGATAAATATACTCAAATCGCTGATCCATCACCGCAAACAGAGCATCCAGCAAATGGTTGAGCTGTTCCTGATTCTCAACCTCCAATCGTATATTGCCATTTTCGGCTGCCCTCAGCAGATTTCCGGCTCCGAGTTGCAGCGCAATTTGTATCTGGTTGTCTGAAGAGCCATCCCTGAAGTCAACCGCAGCACCATCCGGTAGCAGCTTCTTTTCCCGACAGAAATCGAAATATTCGGCAAAGCGCAGCTGCGCCAGTTGTTTGGCGGCCGGATCGTCCGTTTCCATGCGCACACTGAAAGTCAAGTTTCCGCTGTCATCCGTAAAGGGGAACGAAGTAATGGTGTCAGTGTTAACCGCGTAATCTTTTGAACGGTAGAGGATTTCCAGCTCAGAGTGGTTGTCAAGCAGCAGAGAGTTTGCCGCCTGCAGCGTCCAGGTGTTTTCACGCTTGAAGTCCAGAGATTTGCCATTCAGCAGAATCCCGGTCAGCTCAAAGCCATAAATGTTGCGCACCCTCAGACGGGCATTCACGCCGCTGGTCAGTTGCTGAAAACGTACTGTGTAGCGTTGTTCCTGCAGGGTCTTGCGGCTTGAGGCTTCCGCAGAAAAGTTGATCGCGGGGTCTGTTTCCAGTCCGCACACAGTTTCCAGGAGAACCGGCATCCGCGACGGAAGATCGATGTTGATATGCGTCCAGTCACCCTCAAGCTGATTCAACAGACTGGCCTGATCCCGCATTTTTCGAACATAAATATGTCTTTGATGGTCAAGCGGGGACAATGCCCGGTTGTCAATCGATACTTTTCCGGAACTGTCCTCCGGACGCGAATTGGCCAGAAACAGGAAACTGTGTTCAGCTTTTCCATAACGGGCCTGGTAAGGTGCGTACAGTTGCGGCGAAAGCCGCATGGGGATTTCCGCCTGCCAGCCGCAACGCGCAATCTCCAGCGCCTCCGGTATGATATAGACTTGTTGCGGGCAGCCGAAGAAAGTGACGTAGCTGTTGCTGAGCCCATACTTGAACTGATTCAGAATGATGTAGTCGGATAGTTTACCCATGATTTCCAGGAATTGCTCCCGGCTGCGATTGCGCCAGCCGGGAACCAGGTTTTCGAAAAGGAAACCATGTCCATGGACGCAACCTGGGCGTGGGCCGATATACCAGCGATACAGGGGCAGTAGATCCTGGAGTTTGGCTTTGTCGACGTAGGGGACTTCGAGCATCAGCAGATCCCCCTTGAGGTATCCGTTGGTGAAAACCGTTAGGGGCTTGTCGGTATTGATGTTATGAATAAAGTCGACCTGATGGTTAACCGCCACTCCCTGATCAATGAAAACCCCCTTGTCGTCCCAGGCTCGGCCAAGCAAAGGTTTCGTACACGCTTCTCCACGAAAATACACACCGCCGGAACCGCAGTCGAGAGCAAAGCCCGGTAAATCCAGCTCCCGGCTCATGGCAACCATATCTTCCTCAAGAGCTTTTGCAAAGCAGGTTCCCATCGGAAACACACGGATTTCCCGGTCATGTCCCGTGCTCCAGGAATTCAAAATCTGCGGCGCGCTTGTGTCTGTATTGATGGAATCCGCGTAGTGCTCCCGAGCCAGATTGAATTCACACCAGGTGCCTGCACAGGAATTGTAGAACATCCAGCCGTAACGACGCCCATATTGCAGAAAACGCTCCTTCCGGATCGCCAGGAATTCGTCACGGGTGCTGCTGCTGAAATCAATTTTTGCGCCGCCGAATTTTGGGGAGAAGTTGGTGCCATAGGGATTATGGGGTGTGTAGTCCCAGAATTCCGGACGTATGGCAATGTCCCCGGAACGTTTATATGGGCAGTAACACCACTCGATGGAATAGCGCAGACGACGGCTCTCTTCCGGTTTCGGAATACCCCACCAGTTCTGATAATGCGCCATATTGCCCCAGACGTAAGGATTCTCCTGGCCTCCTGATACCACCCAGCATTCCGGCAGTGAATCAAAATATTGCTGAACGATCCCCTCGGCAACGCCGTAACGGTTGGCAGCCACACCTATCACAAAACGTATCGGAACCGATTGCCCGGGGCTGATAACAAGGCGTTGCGAAAACGCGTATTTGCGAGTGCCTGGATCATAGGTGGCGGCACTGTAGCTGACTGGATCAAAGGTCACATGACCGAGGAAAAGGCTGCTGTCCTGAAAAGCCACGCCAGACGCAGAAAAGACATAACTGGGTGAGCTGAGATGTTTGAGCAGTTTTCCGCGCACGCCGTTGCGTGCCACTGGACGGTTGTCCAACGGTTCAATATTATTGCTTCCTTCCCAGAAAGAAAGTGCGGGGGTACTGCCGTCGGGCTGCAAAAATATTTCTGCTTCCAGCCAGAGATCCTCTTTGCCGGAATTGACAATGCTGCCGCTGGCCAGCAGCAAGCGTTGTCGGACTTCAAAAGTTGTCTTCCATTCCCAGCCGGCACCACGATGATTCACCAGCAGGCACCCTTCCGCCTGGTGGTATTCCGGTGCGAGCACAGTCAGAGGCTCTTTCCTTTTTCCGTCATATAGGCTGAAACCTAAACGGGCGTTCTCCCATATTTCC
Organism: Lentisphaeria bacterium; assembly: GCA_041670605.1. Taxonomy (GTDB): domain Bacteria; phylum Verrucomicrobiota; class Lentisphaeria; order Oligosphaerales; family Oligosphaeraceae; genus JAQVUB01. The sequence continues at coordinate 673 of JBAXYW010000269.1, read as the reverse complement.
GGATTCAGACAATTCTGCAGCCGGAGCTGGCCACCTGACTCCTTCAGGGCAACCGTAGGGGTCTGCAGATGCATGCCGGAAAGCAGCAGGCTTGCCAGTAATGTTATCAGTAAAATTCTAATTTTCTTATTCATTTTTTGTTTTCCAGTTGACCCATCGTTTGCTATCTCTTTTCCAGCCTTTCAGGGGGCTGTGCAACCCCAGACTCTGCTGATTATGCCATTCAACATGCCCGTCAGCGAGCAGAAAGTTGGCGCCCTGCTCATGAAATGGAGCCCAATCCTGCAGCCAGCAACTGGTCGGTCGCAATTGCATCCCTCTGCCCTGTGCATCCCCAAGGGTAATCAGATATGTCGGGTCGGCAATCAGCGGACGCCGGCAGACCCAGCTGTGGTGCGAGGCTTCTCCGGATGGACTGAGAAAGTAATTCATCCCGTAACTGACCAGGCTCAGGGAAAACATGGACGGCAGCAGATCGTCACTGTCAAAGGCGGCTTCCCCTCTGGCATTGGCCGGACAGGACAGCTGTTGAAAATCTTTGAAATAGGGCTTCAGCAATTCCGGCCAGTAGACCCATGTGCTCCTACGGATGATGGAAGGCGGATACCAGTCGTCGGAATCTGCCAGATATTGGTCCATGACCTGATGCAGATGTTGCAAATGACTGCTACAG
>JBAXYW010000268.1:0-5964 GCA_041670605.1 Lentisphaeria bacterium | reverse complement strand
TGTACCGGGGATACTTGTCACTGTACCAAGTTGTGACGTTTCAAACATTTCTTGCCCTTAAAATCTATTAGTGAGGGACAGAGACAACTTTTTCAAGGACACAATCAATTCCACATTTCCCAGTATGCCTTCTTTTGTTAAAAACGACGTATTGTGTTGATAATTAATTTGTTGCATCATATAGGTCTTGTGTCGGTGTCAGGAAGTCTGAATCTGTCACAGAAATTCTCGTTTTTTTAGGAATTTCTGTGCTTTCATGGAGGCTCCATGACTTTTTATGATAGTGTATGATTCAGCTTGAAAATTCACTCCGGGAAGCTATTTTTTTCGTTGTCACGTAGAAATCAGCCAGCCCACCCAACCAGGGGGCCTCCTACCCTGAAGTTGACGTGCGCGCGAACAGTGTTTCACAAATAAGGAAACTGGTAGGGGGGATTGACCGATTATGTATGTAACGGGTAGCCTGCTGATCATTAATATTGGAGGGACAGACTTGCAAAAACCTTTTTTCAACATGAAATTAAGTTTTTCACGATGGGGGGAAGCGCCGCATCTTAAATCAGTGAACAGGAGCTTGGATAGGCCGTGGCAAGTGAGAACCGTGATTTCTACAGCAGTCTGAGCCAGCAATGCGGGGCTTTGCAGACTGCCTGTTTGTCTCCGGAATTGGTCGAAGAGGAGGAATTACATCGGCGCTTGCAGGCTTGGTTCGACATGGGGCATGCTGGTTTGCTGCCTTTTATGGATCGTCGAGCAGAGCTTTTAGGACATCCTTTTGGCAAACGAAAATGGGCTCAATCCCTGTTGTTAATTTCTTTTTTGCCGCAGCCGGATCTGTCCAGTTCCTTGTTACAGCTGCCAGAAAGCCGCGTGGGGAGGCCGTCCGGCTGCCTGGCAGCTTATGTTCTCAATGAAGATTACCATTTGACTGGGCGAGGGATTTTGCGCAGAATCGTACAGATGCTGGGCTTGTCGGAAGGCGAATACGAAATTGGGGTCGATGCCGGCCCTCTGCTCGAAAAGAGTCTGGCCGTTGCTGCGGGACTGGGGTGTTATGGTTTCAATACTTTGCTGCGCACGGAATCCTGGGGAACGCAGGTGCATCTTGGATACCTTTTTTCGGCAAAATCGCTGCCTCCGCAGCGATACCAACCGTTGATGTCTCCCGCTTGTCTGGAATGCCAGCTCTGCCTGAAGAGCTGTCCCAATCAGGCTTTGTCTGTTACCGATGGCTTGCGTTTGCGTTTCTGCCGCAGTTGGCTGGCTGGAGAAAAAAAAGGGTCGCTTTCCTGGCAGGAGCAGAAATTGCTTGGTGCCGCACTGGCGGGCTGTTCCATTTGTTCCTGCTGTTGTCCGGGAACCGCCGGATTTTCTGTGCATGACCGTGGAATCGACGTAGAAGCACTTTGTCAGATACCAACTGGTCAGCTGGAACGCATTCTCCACGGAACAGTACTGCAGCATATTGGCCCGGTCCGGCTGAAACGTAATGCTGTAGCTGCCTTGGGGACACAACTCTCGGCAGTACAACGAAAAAAAATGCAACAACAGTTGTTGCCATGCTGCAATAGTGAAAGCATCCGCCAGACACTGATGGCCTGGCCCTTGTAATCCAGCTGCCGGCCGGCTGAAAACACTACATTTTTCGCCAATTAATTTTCCTTTTCAATCACGCATTCCTCTACTGAAAAACCATCGAGTCGCGCATGCAATTCACTGAAAATATTTCGCTTTTAAGTTATTTTTTTGTTTCATCCTTTGCCTTTGGCTGTATTGTGGGCAGTTTTCTCAATGTGGTGGTCTGGCGTTTGCCCCGGGGGGAGTCGCTTTGTCATCCGCCCAGTCATTGTCCCCGTTGCGGTCATATGATTCGAGCCTGGGAAAACATTCCGATTCTCAGCTGGTTGGTCTTACGCCGGCGCTGCAGTGCTTGTCATCTGCCGATTTCCTGGCACTATCCAGCAGGGGAAGCCGCGGTTGGCTTATTGTATGCCGGCATTTTTTGGCATTTGCTTCGTGGGGGCTTGCCCTTAGCGGTTTTGCCCGGTTATTTCTGGCTGGCTGGGGCTGTGTTGTCAGCGGCTCGGATCGATGCTGAAAAGTATATCATTCCAAATAAAATCACTTATAGCGGAATGCTTGCTGCTTTCCTGCTGGCGCTGGTTTTTCCCAAAGGCAGGCTGATTTTGCACAGGGAATCCTTACAGGCGACAAACGGCTTGTTTTTCCAAGAAGTACTCGAAAAACTGAACCATTGGGAGCCGCTGGCTGGATTTTTGCAGCATTCCAGTGCTGCTGCGGCGCTGGACTGTGTGCTTGGAATGTTGATCGGCGGAAGTATGTTGGCACTCTTCGCTGTTGCAGGGAAATTGCTGTGTTATAAACAAAAAAGAGAAAGCGAAGCAGTGGGTTATGGCGATGTAAAATTTCTCGCCATGATTGGCGCTTTTCTGGGTGCGGATGCTGCCGTCTATATCCTGTTGGGAGGTGCGATGCTGGGTTTTCTGTTCGGACTGATCAAATGGGCTCGAAAAAAGAACATTGAAAACATCTTCAGCAGCCTGCCTTTTGCGCCATTTCTTGCCGTGCCAGTCTTGTTCTGGCTTCTCGTCGGAAACTGGTTTTATCTTTTTTGGCATTTTTTTTATGATAAAATGCAGTAAAATCGACGCTTTTGCTTGAAAAGTCAGTTTCATCGGATAATTTGCCTTCAGCGATCTTTTTTTCACAAGAAATTGGATTATATTGAAACAACTTCGAGTTTGCTGATGTCCTGACCGGATTTTAATTCTGGATTTGACAAATGTCATGCTTGGCGTTTGCGGATCGATGTTTTTTTTTGCGAATATGAGATTGAAGATTGAATAACAAGGGAGTTTTTCATGGGTAGTTTGGGTAAAGTATTTGGCCCGATTGTGGTTGTTCTTGCCATTGCAGCCGCGGTCTTGAGTTTTATTCTTTCAGGACAGCGGATGAAATTTAGGGAAAGGGCGGCCAGTCTAGCTCAGGGAATGGCAGAAACAGCTCAAAAACTGGATGAAGGAAGCAATAGTGGAGCCAGTGCTGAGCTGACGTTTACGCCGGCCAGTGAAAGCGCCCCCAAAGAAGGTGGCAGTCTGGGTTGGGAAGCCTATAAAGCTGCTGAAAAAGCGCAGAATGGTGCTTATAAGAAAACAATCGATGATCTGGTCAGTCTTGCCGAGCAGGTGGTTCGTCAGCGTAATGGTTTGTCAGCCAGTTTGCTGGAAACGGCAGCCATCCTAGGTTACCCAGCTGAAATCACCCCCCCTGCTGCAGAACTGCAGAGTCTTGAAAAATTTGCCACTGGTTCTGCCTTGCTGGTGGCTCATGCGTCTGTATTGGCCGAGAGAGACTTGGCAATTTTGCGGAATATCAACGAAATTGCGGCTTTGGTTCAGTCTTCTGTCCCTGAAACCGTATTAACTCGTCCGCTCAATACGGATGCGGATGGGAACGTCACAGCTGGAGAATATGGGGTCGACAGTGCTTTTGATAGTTTGAAAAAATCCGTGTTGGGTTATCAAGAGCGTTGTGAAATGCTTTCCAAGGGCATTGCCGGTGCGGTCAAGATTATCAATAAATATCCGAAATGGAGTGTCCGTCCAGCGAATTTGAACAAAAACAACAGCAAGACCTTGCTGGATGAGATGATCCGTTTGGCGGCAGACTGTAAAGGTATTAACGAAGAACTCATCCGTAAGGAATTTTTGGAAAAAGAATATGAGAAGCAGAAAGAAACGATTGAGGCTTTGGAAAACAGCAATCAGGAACTCGAAGAAAAGAATACCAGCTTGCAGGCGAATCTGCGCAAGATGAAACAGCAGTTGTCTGCTTTCGTTGGCTTTTCAGATGAGGGTGCGAGTGGTTCAGCGGTTGCTTCGATGGAAGAGGTTCCGACCGATCGCAATGGTGCTATACTGCATGTCGACAAGGATTACGGTTTCGCGGTCGTGGATTTCACGGAACGCGAAGTTATGCCAGGGGTAAAATTAGCCGTGCTTCGTAAAGGAGAATACCTTGCCACGCTGCAGGTTCTCAAAGTGACCCCCCACCAATCGATTGCTGATATTCTGTTAGGGAATATCAGCGATCTTGTCGTTGGGGATACGGTGATCGTTTCGGCGATGCATATCCAAGGGCTTGACAAAAAGGATGAGTCTCCTGGCAAGAGCTTTTCCGCGCCAGCCAAGAAAGATTCCGGTTCTGCGGAAGAAAGCAGTGAGGAGTAAGGTCCATGCAAAAAATATTTGCCATTTGTATGCTGTCTGCCAGCGTTCTGCTTTTGGCGATTCTGGTATTTCAATTTATGGAAATGAAGGCTCTTTTTCTGCTTTGATCAATGTCAGTTGGGTTTTCCGAATGAGGACATGCAGTATGCCGCGGTTTTTGTTATTTTTCCTGTTATGTGCAGTTCTTCTGCTGGGGGCTTGTGTGAGTATTGTTGAGACGGATCCGAACAGTACCTTGCCCTCAAACCGCCCGGCCAGCTGGGAAGGTCAGAGCCTCGGCGTTCCTCTGTGAGACGCTTTGACTGATCCTTGTTATTCGCCCCGAAGCACCCCGGTTCGGGGTCCGTTTTTTTTAGGCCTATCGTGTCGTGATGTGCTGAGTCCGAGATTGAATCCTGTAATTGATTGGAGGAGTTCCGCAGTGTCAGAAAGTCCAAAACGGGAGCATCTGGTCATCGCTTGTGGCGGTACTGGCGGGCATTTCTATCCAACCTTGGCGGTGGCGAAAGAATTCCGGGAACGTGGCGGAAAGGTGACCTTGCTGGTATCCGGGCGTCATGCCGAGGAGCAGGAAAAGATTGCGGCTTCCTATGGTTTTCCAGCTTGTGAAGTCCTCGCTGTCCGCCTTCCGGACAGTTTTTTTCATGTTCTGACTTTCCCCTTTCAATTTGCTCGCAGCATCCTGATGGCACGAAAAATTCTTCGCCGTCTCAAGCCGGACTTGTTGCTGGGAATGGGCAGTTTTGCGGCGGTTCCGGCCTGTTTGGCATTGTCCAGAAAAGAGCTTCCGCTGGTTTTGCATGAGGGCAATGCTTTTATGGGCAAAGCAAATCGCTGGCTAGCTTGGAAGGCCTCGGCGATCGCTTTGAGTCTACCCCTGCGCTTTCCGCAGCAGCTGAGTGGAAAACGTTCTGTTTCTGTTGGCATGCCTTTGCGTGAGGCCATTGTTGAAGGCGCAAAACAAAAATCTCTTTTGAAAACCTATTTATCCGAGCATGGTTTATTTCCCGGGCGGCGGACGATTCTTATCTTCGGGGGCAGCCAAGGAGCCCGGTTTGTCAATGAACTGATTTTGCAAACTATCCCAGATTTATCCGATTTTCGGGAACAGCTGCAAATCATTCATCTGACTGGGACAGATGATAATCAGGCTCTGCAAACGGCCTGTCAGGAAGCTGGCATCCCGGCAATTATTCAACGCAGTGAAGCGGCTATTGAACAATGTTATCAGGCGGCAGATTTGGTGATCTGTCGTTCCGGTGCATCCAGTCTTTGTGAGTTGGCTCTATACGGCAAAGCGCTGTTACTCATTCCATTGCCGACGGCAGCCGATGATCACCAGAGAATTAATGCCGAAATGATGGAACAAGCCGGTGCCGCCAAAATGTTTCAGCAAAGTCAGGCCAAAGGAGTTGCTTTTGCTGAAATCCTGAAGGATTGGTGGCAGCATCCGGAACGTTGGCTCGAATGTGGCAGGAAGTTACAAACCTTTGCGCACCCTGATGCCGCCGGTGCTATGGTCGATCTGCTACAGCAGACCCTCGCACGGACGGGAAATTGTAAGTTGTAAATGGTAAGTTGTGGGAGCGGGGACGGAGCGGATCCGGAGCTGGAAGCTCCGGGCACATTCTGGGAGCGGATCCGGAGCTGGAAGCTCCGGGCACATTCTGGGGAGCGGATCCGGAGCTGGAAGCTCCGGGCACATTCTGGGGAG
>JBAXYW010000267.1:0-5985 GCA_041670605.1 Lentisphaeria bacterium | reverse complement strand
GCAGCAATGTCATGTTTGCGTATCTGGAAGCCGAAAATGAAGCAGAACTCGAGAAAATCAACGACTATGAGTGCTGCCATAAGTGGTGGAAACAGATGACAGAGAACCTGGTCTGCGCTTCGCCCGGTGATCTGAAAGCCAAAGAAGAGCCGATGCAAGAAGTGTTTCATTTGAACTAATAAGGAGTTTTTATGCAGATGCCATTGGAATTTTCCTTAAAACTTTCTCTGTTGAAAGAGAAAGTTCAACAGAAAGCAGCAGCCCTGCGCAAGGGACATCATGTTGAGCTTGGCTGTACCTCTGCCCCAGCGACACCGGGCTATGTTGAAGACGACAAATTGATTGGCCCTACCAATACGGATTGGAGTGCCTGGCTGGAACCCGAAAAAGGGGAGTATGACCGTTTGCTGTTGCAAATTCTGTCTGGGGCACCTGGCCGTGACCCTAAGAATTTGGCCAAGCTTGATGGCGATAAGCTTTGGGTCTGGGGCGGGCAGACACCCTATTGGGGCGGCAGCATGGCGGATGATACTTTGATCCGGGGTGCGGATTATTTCAGCGCGAACAACGTCGTTTATGTCTATGGACCAACCAATGAAAAAATGCTGGCGCTGCACAGCAAATACAAACGCATGCTCTGCCAGATCAACAAAAACTGCCGCACTCCCGGTGCCCTCGAAGGCGGCTCGGAAGAGGACAATGCCGAACGACTCAGCAAGCTGTCATTGCAATTCCCCAATATTGTTGGTGCGATGTGCGATGATGTTACGGCCGGCAGTTGCGATGTTGTGGCTCCCGAAGCTTTTGAAAAACGCTATGTGGCTTTGAAAAAGCATAACCCGAAATTGAAAATGGTTGGCGTCATCTATGGCCATGAACTCTACAAAGATTTTTCCCGGATTCTGCCCTACCTGGATGTCGTCAATCTCTGGCTCTGGGATAAGGATCATATCCTCCAGTATGATGAATTTGTGACTCTCTGTCAGCAGAAATTCCCAGGTAAACCCATCATTTCTGGAGTTTTTCTGCATGAATATGGTGTGACGGATGCCGGGAATTCACCTGAACTTTTGGCGTATCAGCTGGATCGCGCCAGAGAATATATCACCAGAAATATTGTCGAAGGAGTGATTTTGCTGGGCGACCGGGAAATTAAAAAATGGCCGACCGTTGCAGAATCCGTACGCCAATATTTACGGAATCAGGGCTGAAGTAGTAGGTGCGCAAGGCACAAAAAAAACCTCCCGGCTTCTTGACGTAGCCGGGAGGTTGAAAATGGGGTGGCTGACCGGGTTCGAACCGGCGACCTTCGGGGCCACAACCAGACGCTCTAACCAACTGAGCTACAGCCACCATTTTAGTTATGCTATATAATATGTCCCGGAATTCCAAATTATCAAGCTCCCACACTGTAAACCAAAACGGAATTCGCAGGAATTCGCGGATTGCAATAGGGATTTCATATTCTGTAGCATTTTCTTCTTTTATCAAGCGGTTGTCAGGAGTATATTAGAAAAGCGACTGGAAGGATTTGTGATCCGCTTCCCCGTTCCCGGATCCTCCCCCCGAAAGTGCCCGGAGCTTCCAGCTCCGGATTCTCCCCCGAAAGTGGCCGGAGCTTCTAGCTCCGGATTCTCCCCCTGAAAGTGGCCGGAGCTTCCAGCTCCGGATTCTCCCCCTTAATCCCGATGTTTCAATAAAGGGGATTGAGACCAAGTACAATAGACACGTCATTCACTTGGAGTGCTTGCTGTTCACAACCGAATCATACGAACCGTGGACACCAGGCCACCCCAGATGCTCCACATTTATTGTGAATAGATCCAGAGACATTGCGAGGATGAGTACAAGTTTAATGCGCACTTCGCTGCAAAATTTTTGCGAGGATTTAGTATTGGAACGAGGGTTATCCGCCAATACCGTCGCGGCTTATTCCAGCGATTTGAATCTTTTTCTGGAGTTTTTGGAAGAGCAGGGAATTGATCAAGCCGGACAGGTGAAGCGGGATCATCTTCTGGATTTTCTTGAGCAGGGGAAAGCAGCCGGTTGTGAGACGACGACCCTGGCTCGCAGGCTGGTCGCCATGCGCGTCTTTTTCCGCTATTTGGTGCGGGAAAAAGTCGTTCCGGGCGATATCACTGAGGTCATGGATAGCCCCCGGCTTTGGAAAATAGTGCCGGATTTTCTCAGTCCGGCGGAAGTCGATGTGTTATTAGGTGCATTCAAAGGGCGTTCGGCCTTGGAGTTGCGAAATCGGGCGTTGCTGGAAGTTTTATATGCGTCTGGCCTACGGGTATCAGAGTTGACGAGTTTGCGTCTGGATGGGGTTGATTTTGAGCAGGGAGTATTGCGGGTTCGCGGTAAAGGCAGCCGAGAACGCTTGGTGCCTTTTGGTAAAAGTGCCGCCCGCAGTCTTAAACGGTACCTTGAAAGCGGGCGCCCGGTACTGGATCCGGAAAGGCGTGCAGTAACGATGTTTGTTTCGAAAAGCGCTCAGGCCTTGACCCGGGCTCGAATTTGGGTACTGGTGAAAGAGGCAGCCTTACGGGTCGGCATCAGCAAAAATCTGTATCCGCACATTTTGCGGCATTCCTTCGCGACGCATTTGCTGGCAAATGGGGCGGATTTGCGAGTGATTCAGGAAATGCTCGGGCATGCCGATATCGCCACGACCCAGATCTATACTCACGCTGACACCTCCAAATTGGCGCAGACTCACCAGCGCTTTCACCCCAGAGCATGATGGCCGGGGGGAGGCGTTTCGAAACAGGAAGTTTCCAATAATAAGGGAGAGAGCGATGTCTGGAAAGCTGAATTCTCCAGTTGTACTGGTTACTGGTGGAGCTTGCCGGATTGGTGCGGCCATCGTACGGTGTTTTGCACAACACGGCTGGCGGGTCGTCATCCATTGCCGGAATTCCTGTTTGGCAGCCGAAACGCTGCTAGCCGGAATTGGTGGAGAAGCCGCCGGACACCGAATCCTGCCACTGGACTTACTGACCGGGAACTTGCAGGAAAACTTGCTGAGTGCAATATTACATGACTATGGGCGACTGGACTGTCTGATCAACAATGCATCGGTATATCAGAGAGACCGGATGGCCGACTTGAGCCCGGAAATTCTCGAAAAGGGCTATGAGATTAATTTTTGCGTTCCTTTTCAGCTGATGCGGGCATTCCGGACGATGTTCGGCAAAGGCAATATCATCAACTTGCTCGATCAGCGGGTGACTTCCGTTGATCCTTCGTCCGGCGCCTATGGCCTGGCCAAAAAAAGCTTGCGGGATGTTACGGAAGCCTGTGCGCTTGAATGGGCTCCGCAAATCCGGGTCAATGCGGTGGCGCCAGGGATCGTCCTGCCGCCTCCGGAATTGAAACCTGAGACCTCGATGAAGCGTATTTTGCAGTATGTTCCAATGCAGGAACGCAGCAGTGAAGAGGAAGTGGCCGAAGCCTGCTATTTTCTCAGCAATGCCAAAACCATCACCGGGCAGATCCTGTATGTTGATGGCGGACTCCACCTGCAGAACTCCAATCTGGGGGAAAAACCACGAACGCTGTAAATGCCAGGGCATGCCCGACTTGTCCGAGGCATTCTATTTGATATTCATCATATAATAATTGGTAATTTCCTGATCGCGGACGAAGATCGTGGCAATCAGGGCGCAACGTATCCACATGCCATTGCGCATCTGCCGCCAGTAGACTGCTCTTGGATCATTGTCACAGGCCGTGTCAATTTCAGTACGTCTTGGCAGAGGATGCATAATCACCGCCCGGGGCGACAAATGCGCCAAATCCGCACCAGTGAAGGAATAATCTGCCAAGTTGAATTTTGGCGTTTTATCGGTGGCGGAGTCCCATTCATCCTGAATCCGGGTCATATAGATCGCATCGGCTTGCGCAATGCTGCTTTTAAAATTTCCGGTCAGGGTATAGGGTACGGAGGCGGCATCGAGCTGAGCCAGGATATCGCTGCTGATCTGCAGTGAATCCGGGGCGGCGAAAGTCATCGTGACACCAGGATAGTAGGTCAGCAGTTTTGCCAGCGAGCGGACGGTGCGCCCCCGCGCCAGATCACCGCAGAAGACGACATGCTTGCCTTCAATGCCGCCGCTTCGTTCAAAGCTGCGCTGCAGTGTGTAAATATCCAGTAAGGCCTGCGTGGGATGCTGATCTTTTCCAGAACCCGCATTGATGATCGGCACCGGACGTTCGGTATTCGAGAGCATCCAGGCCATTTTTTCAGCGAAGCCCTGTTCGGGAGTTCGCATGATGATCAAATCAAAATACGAACTGAAGGTGCGTACTGAGTCTTCGCGGGATTCGCCTTTCATTTCACTGGAAGTCGAAGCATTGCGCACTTCGGCCGGGCGGATGCCGAGGATCTGGCAGGCGGCATAGAAGGACAGGAAGGTACGGCTGCTCGGCTGGGTGAAATCCAGCATGGCGCGTTTATGCTTGAGCAAGTCCGAAAGAAAGTCCATGCCAACTTTGCTTTTGGCAATGCGCCGGATGCGGGTGGCCAGATCGCAGAGCCCATCCAGAGAATCCCGTTCAAACTGCTGGGCAATCAGAACATGAAAGGGACGCCCATTGCATTGCACAAAATACGGAGCCCTTTGTTCCAAGCTGAGCTTCTGAAAATTTTCCCAAGTGATTTCATCGAGATGTATGCGCTTCAGCATTTTTTTCTCCATTTTCCAAAATACGTTTGCTTGTCTGCAAATGGTGAAAACGATTCTTTTTTGTTCGAGTCAGGGCAAAAAAAATCCCTGCTGTGGAGCAGGGATAAAATAGCTAGGCCAGGGAGGCGACAATCATCGCCTTGATCGTATGCATTCGGTTTTCCGCTTCCTCAAAGACCTTTGAAAAGGGCGCTTCAAAAACGTCGTCGGTGACTTCCAATGCGCCGCATTCTTTGGTGACTTCGGTTTTATGATCGTGGAAAGCTGGCAGACAATGCAGGAAGATCACCTTCTCTTTTTCCAAGTTTCCGGTTTTGCGAACAAGGTCCATGTTGACCTGATAGGGGCTGAGCAATTCTCGGCGCTGCTGGAACAGGTTTTCTTCGCCCATGGAGACCCAGACATCGGTGTAGAGGATATTGGCGCCTTTCACGCCCTTACTGGGGTCGTGGCAGACGGTAACCGTGCAGTGGTTGCGTTTGGCAGCCTGTTGAGCCAGAACCAGTATGTTGGGGTCCGGTGCGAGTTGCGGGGGGCAAACATTAACCATGTTGATACCGGCCATAGCGCAGCCAACCATCAAAGAGTTGCTGACATTATTGCGCCCATCGCCGATGAAAGCCAGAGTCAGGCCTTTCAAAAAGCCGAAATATTCTTTCACTGTCTGCAGATCGGCCAGGATCTGGGTTGGATGCCATTCGTCGGTGAGTCCATTCCACACCGGCACCCCGGAAAAGTGGGCGAGGTCTTCTACGATATTCTGGCTGAAACCGCGGAAAAGGATGCCATCAAACATCCTGCCGAGAACCCGGGCGCTGTCGGCAACGGATTCTTTTTTGCCGAAGTGGATATCATGCTGTCCGAGATATTCCGCGCTGCCGCCCTCATCGCGAACGGCAACCACCGTGGCACAATGCGTGCGGGTGGAAGATTTCTGAAAAATCAGGCAGACATTGCGCCCTTTGAGCAGGGGATTCTGCAAGTGCTCTCCGGCGTGTTTGCGCTCTTTAAAAGCAATGGCCAAATCTACCAACCCAAGCATTTGCGCTTCGCTCAGGTCCACCAGTTTCAAAAGGCTTTTACCCTTCAGGTTGAGGTCGGAAATATTCATGGTATTCCTTAAAACAAAGATGCTTCTGGCAAAAAATTACTATACTGCATAAACGGCGAAAAGAAAATGCAGTTAATCTCGATCCAGCGATGCGGAACGAATTCACGAGGATGATGTCCAAGGCATCGGTTATTTTTGTTCATTAACTTCCTCCGCAGCCAACAAAAAAACGCCGCTCCCTGAATT
>JBAXYW010000266.1:0-5988 GCA_041670605.1 Lentisphaeria bacterium | reverse complement strand
GGAAACGGGAGCGGATCCGGAGCTGGAAGCTCCGGCTACATTCGGGGGAGGGAACGGGAGCGGATCCGGAGCTGGAAGCTCCGGCTACATTCGGGGGAGGGAACGGGAGCAGATCCGGAGCTGGAAGCTCCGGCTACATTCGGGAGCGGGAGTGGGCTGAAACCCGCTTTTGACGTAGTGAGTACTCCCTACGCCGGCCTTCCTTTTTTTTGAGAAAAAAAGCTGCCGGAAGTGGTATTGTAGGTAGCAGTCACTTTCGGCAGCGGGTGGAGGATGGGTTTATTTACGGATTTGTGTGAGGCCTTTGTCGATGGCCTGTGTGATGCTTTGGAAGGCGGCCTGGTTATGGAGCTGCTCGAGGGTATTCATGGCATTGCGGAAATTGGTTCTTTCCACAATTTGATCGCCGACCGTGACGCAAATGGTGCCATCTTTAGCCGGGCGTGAGGAAAAGGCGGCATCCATGTCAATCCAGGGGGTATACTGGTGGTTCTTGACATAATCACTGAGCATGCCCAGCAATAACTGGCCGGGGCAATTTTCCTGTTTGGCGCAGATTGTCACAGTAATTGGTAGGCGTTCGGCTTCGGTTCCCCGCATGATCGGCAGCTTGGCGTCAAAAAGCTGGCTGCGGTTTTGGTATTCGGTATGCAACAGGTGATGGGCTGTTTCTGAGCCTGGTTTGCCGCCGATGTGTTCTTCATAACAGCGCTGAACCAGATAATTGTCCTGCGGTTTTTGCAGTTGATGCGTTTTATCCGCGTTGTAGAGCCCCTGCTGGCGTTGCGCACGGAGGCGGTTTGTTACGCCATAGGGCTGTCCACCGCCGGAGATGCAGCCGCCGGGGCAAGCCATCACTTCGACAAAATGGTATTGCACTTCGCCAGCTTTGATCTGCTGCAGCAATTTTTTGGTATTGGCCAAGCCATAAACAACGGCCACCTTGATTTCGATGCCGGCAACGTTGAGCGTGGCTTCTTTGAAATGGTCCATGCCGCGCACCTGTTTGAAATCCACTTTGTTCAAGGGTTTCTTTTCAAGTTTCTCGACGACATAGCGCAGGGCGGCTTCCATGACCCCGCCGGAGGCACCGAAGATGACGCCGCCGCCGGTAGCGAAGCCCATCGGCATGTCAAAGGCCTCGGGTTCAAGTTCCTGCAGTTGGATGCCCAACGAATTGATCATGCGCTGCACTTCACTGGTGGTGACAACAATGTCGACTTCCGGGATGCCGTTAACACTGTATTTCGGCAGCTGTGCTTCGAATTTTTTCGCGATACAGGGCATGATGGAAACCACGACTAGGTCTTCTCGGCGGCAGCCCAGCTGTTTCGGCAAAATTTTCTTGGCGATCGATCCAAACATGGCTTGCGGCGAACGGCAGCTGGATACATTTGGCAGTAATTCCGGGAAATAGATTTCGGCATATTTGACCCAGGCCGGACAGCAGCTGGTGAACATTGGGAGCTTGCCTCCGGTCTGTATGCGCTCGATCAGCTCATTGGCCTCTTCAAAAATTGTCATATCGGCTGTGAAGCAGGTATCATAGACATGTTGGAAGCCCATTAGTTTCAGAGCCGCCACCAGTTTGCCGGCGACATTTTCTCCTGGTTTGGCGCCAAAACATTCACCCAGGGCGACGCGTACTGCCGGTGCGATCTGGACCACCACCGTTTTTTTGGGATCGTAAAGTGCATCCCAGACTTTAGAGCGATCCTGTTTGGGGGTCAACGCACCGGTCGGGCAGACCGCGACGCATTGTCCGCAATTGACGCATTCGACTTTGCCGATACTGGCATTGAAGGCAGGCGCGACTTTGGCGTTCGAGCCGCGAAAGGCGAAGCCAATGGCACCAATGCCTTGGATTTCCGAGCAGACCCGGACACAGTCGCCACAGAGGACGCATTTATTCGGATCCCGGGTCAGCGATGGCGAGGAATCGTCAATGGGTTCGACTTTGCGCGGGGCTTTGAAGCGTACGGTTTCCACGCCCATACGATGGGCCAGTGCCTGTAAGGCGCAGTTTTCGCTGCGGGTACAGGTTGGGCATTCCCGGTTATGATTAGCCAGCAGGAGCTCCAGATTGATCTTGCGCATATCACGAATTTCTTTGGTATCGGTATGCACAACCATGCCGGGTGCGGGTAGGGTCGAGCAGGAGGCTAGAACCCCCTTGCCTTCGACATCCACCAGGCAGAGCCGGCAGGCGCCATAGATGCTCAGTTCCGAGTGATAGCAGAACGTCGGAATATCGATGCCGGCTTTGCGGATCACTTCCAACAGATTCCGTTCATCGCTGAAGGGCACTTCCCGTCCATTGACGGTCAGTTTTTTAATCGTCATGTCAGCCATAGTATTGTTTCCTCCTGATTAAATTCCGGTGATCGCGTTAAAACGGCAAGCGGCTTTGCAGGCGCCGCACTTGATGCATTTGCTCGGGTCGATCGTATGCACTTCCTTCAACTTACCGGTGATCGCACCCACCGGGCATTTTTTGGCACAGGCAGTGCAGCCTTTGCAGAGAGCCGGGTCGATTTTCGGCTTGGCCAGCGCCCTGCATTCCCCAGCCGGACAGGTTTTCTGAAACACATGTGCTTCGTATTCGGCCCGGAAGTTGCGTAGCGTGGAGAGCACGGGGTTCGGCGCAGTTTTTCCCAGGCCGCAGAGGGATCCGAGCTGAACGGCTTTGGCGGTCTGTTCGAGCAGCTCCAGCGTTTCGCCAGTAGCCCGTCCCTCGATGATATCATCGAGCAATGCGAGCATTTGCTTTGTGCCTTCCCGGCAGGGAACGCATTTGCCGCAAGATTCATTCTGGGCGAATTGCATGAAGAAACGGGCGATGCTGACCATGCAGGTTTGCTTGTTCATAACCACCAGACCGCCGGAGCCGACCATCGCACCGACACTTTTTAGAGAATCAAAATCCAAGGGTAGGTCGAGCAGTTTCGGGGTCAGGCAACCGCCGGAGGGGCCGCCTATTTGCACGGATTTGAAATCATCGCCGGTGACTCTTCCGGCATTATCCGTGACGCCACCGCCGATGTTATAGACGATTTCCCGCAGAGTTGTTCCAAAGGGGACTTCGATCAGGCCGGTATTCGCCACATGGCCGGTTAATGCGAAGGTCTTGGTGCCAGGCGATTTCTCTGTTCCCACTGAACGATAGACGGCGGCACCTTCCCGAAGGATGTAGGCGATGGAGGCGAGGGTTTCGACGTTATTGATGACGGTCGGTTTGCCATATAGACCTTTTTCAGCCGGAAATGGCGGTTTCGGGCTCGGCATGCCGCGTTTGCCTTCGATGGAAGCGATCAGTGCGGTTTCTTCACCGCAGACAAAAGCGCCGGCGCCTTCCATGACTCGGATCGAAAAATTAAAATTTGTGCCGAACAGGTTCTGTCCCAGCAGGCCGCGTTTTTCGGCGATGACGATGGCCTGGCGCATCCGCTGTACCGCGAGAGGGTATTCGGCTCGGACGTAGACCACGCCTTCGTCGGCACCGATGGCTTTGCCGGCGATGAGCATACCTTCCAACACGGCATGAGGATTGCCTTCCATGACCGAGCGATCCATGAAGGCTCCAGGGTCGCCTTCATCGCCATTGCAGATGACGTATTTTTTATCGCTTTTGGATGCCAGGGTGAATTTCCATTTCAGGCCGGTCGGGAAGCCGCCGCCGCCGCGTCCGCGCAGGCCGGCTTCGAAGACGGTCTGGCAGACCTGTTCTGGCGTCTTTTCCGTGATGGCTTTGCGGGCGGCCAGATAGCCTTTCTTGAAGACATATTCTTCGACATTATCCGGTTCGATCAGGCAATTCTGAAGGACGACGCGGCTCTGCCGGGTATAGAAAGCAATTTCGTCCTCGTGACGGCAATATTTTTTACTGACGGGATCGACATAGACCAGGCGGTCGATGATTTCACCCGTCTTCAGAGTAACATTGACGATTTCCGGGGCATCCTCGGGTTTGACACGGCAGTAGAAAATGCCTTCCGGTTCAATTCTTAAAATCGGCCCCATCTGGCAGAAGCCTTGGCAGCCGCTTTTGGAAAAATAGGTTACATCCTTATGGTCGTCTTCTCCTGTCAATTCCACGATGGTCTTTTCGCCGGCTTTTTGCAGTTCGGCGCAAATGGCATCGCGGACTTTCATGGCGCCATTGGCGATACAGCCGGTGCCGCCGCAGATGATGATCCGTCTTTTCAAATGGGCGATTTGCTGTTCGTAATGCGCAGCCATCTTTTCCAAATCAGGTTGTTCAGCAGGAATACAATTCATGATATTTATTCTCCTTTGCCTGGATTTTGTGCTTTTTCGGCAGCGATGATCTGATCAAGAATGGCATCAATCATTTCCGGGGTAGCTTGGCCATGCACTTCCTCATCGATGACGCAGACCGGAGCCAGTCCGCAGGCGCCCAGGCAGCTGACCAACTCGAGGGTGAACAGCAGATCATCGGTTGTGTGTTTTTCATTGCTGAGCTCAAGTTTGCGATAAATATGCTGCTGGATGACAGCAGATTTTTTGACATGGCAAGCCGTTCCGTCACAGAGACGGATGATATGTTTGCCTTTGGGTTCCAGGGAAAAATGCGTATAAAAAGTCGCTACTCCATAGACTTGTGCGACCGGTACATCCAGCGAGGTGGCCAGATAGCTGATGATATCTTTTGACAGATACTTATAAACTACTTGGACTTCCTGTAAGATTGGAATCATCCGTCCGGGATCGTGGCCATTTTTTTCCAAAATGGCATTGACCGCAGCCAGATGCTGTACCATGGCTTTTGTTTTTTCAACGCTTTCCTGCATGTCTTTTCTCCATGAATTTGAACTGTGACCGGGAGGGGAGCAAGGAGGAGCGATCCTCCCTGACCCATTACACATATTTGATATCGACCTTTTTCAGAAAATTGCTTTTCAGAATGCCGGCGATCCTCTGCACAATATTGCGGCGCAGTTCGAGTTCCAGTGGCAGATTGGGGTCCTGATGGGCTTCGTTGATGCGGGTACCCACGAGAAAGTAGATCAGGTCATTCCTCCGCATCATTTCGGCCAGGATGCCGGCTGGATTGTAATGCGGGAAACTTTCGGCTTTTTCCAGATAGCCCGCGGTTTTCGTCAAGGTGAAGATACCCTCAGTTACCAGATCAATTCCCTCCATGGAGGACATCGGGGGCATCTCCGACGAAATTGTCTCCAGATTCACTTTCAACTCCCGGTTCAGCTCCCGGGCGATGATTTCCGCGGAGGTACCCCCGCAGATTGCGGTTTTGCCATCGAATTCCGCGATAATTTTGGCGCATTCGGCGTCATGTTTCCGATCATAGGGCGGACCGGTGAAAATTAGCATTTTACGTGGGTGGCGGAAGTAGAGTGAGGCGCAGGTCATATCGTCTTTATTGCGATGCTGCGGTTCTTTGGCACGGGCTTCTTTGAGGATGCTGGAGCACAATTCATGGGATGATATCTGCGGTGTTTCCTGCAAGATTCCGGCGACAAAATCTGCGCAACCTTGTTCACGCCAGCCCAGGGGCCATTGTTGGGAACCGATAGCGGCTTGGCTGATGCCATCGGAAAAGAAAATGATGCGGTCTTCGCTTTGGGCCAGGAAATGATAGATTTTCATTTTCCGGTTGTTCCAGTGGGTGGACTCCATTTTTTCGAAAGGGATTTCGAGCTGTTTGCCGTGGCGGAAAAGTAGAAATGAAGGATTTCCCATTTCAACCATGCGGATGGAGCAATCTGGCCAGGCATTTAGAATCGTAAAGGTCGCGTAACTGATTTTGCGAACCTGGCAGATCGGCAGAGCGCTCATCATGATCTCAGCGGCATGCAGAATGCTGTAATTCGGCACAGCCGCAAATTTCAAAGCCATGGTAGCGGTCATCGAAGCGAGGATGTTGGCTTTTACACCGCTGCCCAGACCATCGGAAAGCACCGCAACCACCCGACCGTCATTGTCGCTTTTCTCAAACTTGAAGGCATC
>JBAXYW010000265.1:0-5998 GCA_041670605.1 Lentisphaeria bacterium | reverse complement strand
TGTGAGAGTTCAGGAATTGTTGTGAGAGTTCAGGAATTGTTGTGAGAGTTCAGGAATTGTTGTGAGAGTTCAGGAATTGTTGTGAGAGTTCAGGAATTGTTGTGAGAGTTCAGGAATTGTTGTACTACTATCTGCCAGTTTCTTGTTTTTTTTTGTAGAAGAAATTTTTCAAACAACGCATGTAAAGCATTGGTTACGTATGTGTTTGTAGTTCAGTCTTCAGGTTGCGTGGCTCCTGCGGGTTTGCTCCCGGATCCTTCCCAGAATGTGGGCGGAGCTTCCAGCTCCGGATCCGTTCCCGTCCCCGGCGGTCGCAAGCGACCGTCAACAGAATGGCAGAGGTGCTGTCTCGTTTTCTCTGCAGTGCTTCTCCGATGCATCCGGTTTTGGTCTGCCCCAAGAAATCTTCAAAAGCGTTCAATCCAGGGCGGCGATATAAGGAAATTGGCGGTAGTGTTCGTGGGAGTCCATGCCATAGCCGACCAGATAGCGGTTGGGGACTTGAAAAGCGCACCAGTCTGCGTGCTGTATTTCCGTCTCACGGAGACGAATTTTTTCTGCAAGCACACAGCTTCGCACGGACAGGGCACCCCGCTTGGTCATCTGGTTTTTTACTTTGCTGAGTGTCAGGCCGGTATCCAATACTCCATCCACCAGTAAAATATGACGATCTACTACCGAGAGTTTCGTGTCACAGCGGAAAACCAGTTGTCCGCTGCTGTCATGTCCAGTATAACTGCTCACAGCAATGCAATCCAGGAAGCAATCAAGGCGGATTGTTTTGGCCAACTCTGCTGCGAAGAGGAGGGCACCATTGAGCAATGCAACCAGTGTCAACGGACGATCTTGGTAGAAAGCAGAAATTTCCTGTCCCAGAATTTTGATCCGGTTTTGAATTTCGCTTTCCGAATACAGGATTTGCATAGGATGTCTCAGCGAATGCTCAGGTCAAGTGTCGTTGACAAGCCGAGCTCATCTTTTGAGCGCCAGCGGAATTCTTCTTGGGAAATATCGGCTGGAAAGGTTTTGAAAAGTTCGTGATAACGTTCCCGGAACTTGAGGGAATTTTTGGCGATGTTGGTTTTATACTGTTCGTCGCCTTCGGCATTGGTGGTCGATCCCTCAAAGTGATAAATTTCAACCAGGGGGGTATACGCGACTTCCCAACCGGCCATACGGGTTCTGATGCAGAGGTCGAGGTCTTCGTATTGTACCGGATGGAAAGCTTCATCGAGGTAACCAACTTCGTCGCGCAGGTCGGTGCGCATCATCCAGCAGGCACTGATCAGCCCCCAAGCTGGCCAGAAAACTTGATATTCCGGGGCATTGCGCTCTGCTCCCCGTCCACGAAAAGCGACACGTCCCAATGGGCTGATCAGAACTCCTGCGGATTGAATGGGGTGCGGCTCGTAAGGATAGATCATTTTTCCACCCAGTATCCGCAGTTTCGGATGTTCATCAAAACAGGTGATGAAGCGAGCCAGCCAATCTCTGGAACAAGCAGCGGCATCATTATCCATAAATACGGTAAAGCGTGAACTGACCTTTTCCCACGCTTCGTTTCGAGCTAGCGAACAGCCTTTGTTTTCCTTATTGCGCCAAGTGTGGACTTTGATCCCGGCTTTTTTCAGCAAAGGGCTGTAATGTTTGAATAATGCCGGCGTGTTGTCAGACGAAGCGTTGTCAACCAGATAAATTTCCCATGGGCTGGTCGTTGACGCGAGAATACTCTCCAATGCATATTTTGTATATTCTTCCCCATTGTGGGCAAGCATGACAATAGCAACATCACAGAAGCTCATTCGAAAAACCTTTTTATCTTCGGAAGAAATGACTGAATTCTGAGCTGGGAAGCAAGCACAGTTTTACAAAAAAAAGTACGGCAGTGTTTACGGAGTGAACTCGCAAGTTTGCTGTCAAACAGATCAAAAAAACGTCGGTAGAGGAAGTGATTGCCGGACTGAAAAAGAAGTTTTTGTAATATAAGTGACAGATGGTAAAATAGCAAGTATATGGATCCCGAATCAAATGCTGAGCTACTGGGTGCATTTCGGAAGGCAAAGGGCGATTGGTTGACTGACTGGGCTGTCAGAAACTGCGCGAATCTGGGGAATTTGTTTCCTGAGTGCTGATTTTTTTTTTGCATTTCGCTTGTAAACGCGCGCTTTGGGAGTACTTTGAGTAGCATCATTGAGGAGAGAAATATGACGCAAACTGTGCTGTTGAAAAATGTGCTGTTGAATGGTCAAAAGCGGGATGTGCTGATCACCGGAAATCGCTTCAGTAAAATTGCCGACCGTTTGGACGAGTTCGCTGAGCAAGTGATTGATGCGGGGGGGGAGCTGGCTTTGATTCCTCCTTTTTACAATCTGCATTCGCATGCGGCAATGACTTTATTGCGTGGGTATGCCGATGATATGGAGCTTTTCACTTGGCTGCAACAGTATATTTGGCCGGCGGAAGCGTTGTTGACTCGTAACGATGTGTATTGGGGTACAAAACTGGCTTTGCTCGAGATGATCCATAGTGGCACTGTATTTGTCAACGACATGTATTGGCACCAGGCAGCCAGTGTGGATGCGGTGGAAGAAATGGGCTTGCGTGCAGCGATCGGTTACATGTTTATTTGTGTTCCGGGTGGAGGCGTACTGGACAGCAACCGAAAAGCGAATGCGGAGTTAAAAGAACGAGCAGCGAATTGCTCTTCCCGGATTCACATTACCTA
The DNA here is from genome assembly GCA_041670605.1 of Lentisphaeria bacterium. GTDB lineage: Bacteria > Verrucomicrobiota > Lentisphaeria > Oligosphaerales > Oligosphaeraceae > JAQVUB01. The sequence goes on along the minus strand of JBAXYW010000265.1, from coordinate 3,273 downwards.
TGCCCCGCATGCTATCTATACGGTGAATGAACAAACTCTGCTGGAAATTGCTGCAGAAGCGAAGCAGGAGAATGCGGTTCTGCATATTCATGCTGCGGAGACCATGAAAGAAGTTGAAGACTGTCAGGCTCAACAGGGTCTGACTCCCATCGCCTATCTGGATCGTTTGGGGCTTTTGAATGAAAAAACAGTGCTGGCGCATTGTACTCATTTGAGCGATGAAGACATCGCGATTATCAGTGAACGGCAATCCGTCATTGCCCATAATCCGGTTTCTAACATGAAACTTTGCAGCGGCTTATTTCGTTTCCAGGCGGCTTTGGAAGCGGGATGCAAAATCGGTATCGGAACGGATGGTTGCGCATCCAATAATAACCTTTCCATGCTTGAGGAAATGAAGTTTGCGGCTCTTTCGGCAAAGGTACAATCCGCTCAGCCGACGGCTGGAAAAGATCAGGATATTTTTGCGGCTGCCACGCAGAGCGGTTGTGCTCTTTTTGATCTGGATGGCGGCCAGATCAAGGAAGGAAAATTGGCCGACGCCTTACTGGTACGATTAAATCACCCCCAGATGCTGGGTGATTATAACTTGATTGCCAACTTGGTTTATTCTGCGGACAGCAGCGTCATTGATACTCTGATTTGCGATGGAAAAGTGCTCATGCAACAGGGTCGAATCGACGGAGAAGAGGAAATTCTTGCCCGAAATCGGGAAATCTGCCGAAAAATCGCGTGCGTTCGGCCTTCTTAAAATTGATTTTTCGCCGAAAACGCCCTGTTTTTTGCAAAAAAACAAAAAAAAGTGTTTTTTTTTGAGAATTGATTTGCATTACCGTGGTTTAAGGTTATAAATTACTGATCGTGTCCATAAACTATGGCATGTGGAAGTTGTCCAGCCGGGTGTGAGTTGCACCCGGGCGTCGAATGGGTCTCAAAACAAATGGAAGGACGAAACGAAATGAAAGCGAAATTCTGGGATGTCAAGGAGAAGAAAAGCGTCGAGGCAGACGTCGTGGAAGCCGTCCGCTACAAAAACGGTGGTTATGCTTTCAAAGGCAAGACCAAAGATGGCCGTAACCTGACCACGTTCGTCAGCAAAGACACCTATGAGAAATCTGGTTTGGCAGCCAAGGCCTGCTGCACAAAAAAATGCTCCAAAAAGTAAATTGAGAGAGTGTTTTTATGATTACGCCGTTGCATTCTGCAACGGCTTTTTTTTGTCGGGAACTTGTGCATGAAACCTTGCTTTGCAAAGAGGAATCTTCTTTTGTGTGTGCGTCGTAATTAATCGTTCATTTCAGGAGCTTGTCTTTTTTGGCGTTTGACCGCCTGGCGTTTTTTCGACTGCAGCCTTTTTTCTTTGCTGGCTGTGGGGGGCGCAGTTTTTTTTCTGCGTTTCATTTTTTTGCTGGCCTGCAGTAGGATTTTCCGTAAGCGATCCAACGCCATTTTCTTATTCCGGATCTGGCTGCGAAATTCCTTGGAGCATACTTGAATCTCCCCTCGAGCATTGATTTTTGCATTTCCGGATTGCAGAAGGCGTTCTCTGATTTCGTTTGGGATGGCTTGGCATTGTAAAATATTGAAACGCAGCTGTACGGCACTGTCGGTTGTATTGACATGTTGTCCTCCTGGTCCGGAGGCATGAGAAAAATCAAAATGGATTTCCCGCAGCGGGATTTTCAGACTGGCGCTAAGATATAAATACTTTTTCTGTTCATCACTCTGACAGTGTGATGAATTTTCCAGCACCGGAGATCCTTCAGATTGGGGGCGTTCTACTTCATGCATAGAATGGACTTGGGGCTTTTTGTTTGTCTGAACAGAAAAATACAGCCTCCAAGAAAAAATGCAAAGTGAGTCCTGGCAACAAGGGCAGAAATGGCGCACCTTTGGTTTTATATCGACCTTGGCTAAAAAGGTACTATGGATTGTTTTGCCCGCAGATTTCACAGATTTTCTGGGGTGGACGAATGCTTACAACCTAAACAATTCATCCGCAGATTGCCAATTATCATCCTTTTTTGTCTGATTTCATAGTCTTTATCAGGTTGATTATCAACTTGTTGCGAATAGTTTGTCGAGTGTGACTGTACGGCTCTCCGGGCCGTTTAAATCACCTCGGAATTGCATCCTGCAATGTTCTTTGCCTGAATTACTTACTTAAGAAAAAATCTTCCGCAGATGCCTTTTGGACACCATCGATATCGCTATGTCCCGGACGGATCGTTTGCATTGATTTGAAGTGGCTCGAGCGTACCAAGTGGCTTTCTTTCAAAACACGATTTTCCCGGAAGTTGCTGAGGAGCGGTCCGATTGCTGAAAAAAATCCTAAAAAAACAAAAAACAAAATATTTTGCTTTTCACCTTGAATTACGAGTGATTTGCAGGTATGGTAAAAAAAGAGTCTTTTTGTCGTTGATGAAATAGGAGCAATGGAGGAGCGGCCTTACAAAGCTGTTCTGGCAAGGAGTTCGCTTATGCAGAAGAAAAGGATGCCTGTTTTTTTTCAGTGCCTATTTGTATTTTTATTTATAATGCCTTTGGCCTATGGGCAGAAAAAATCCCGTTTTTCGCTGAAGGAAGGTTCCAGTTTACAACCGAAATTGGATATTATCAGGGCACCGGAATTCAAAGATTCCAAGCAAGGGATTGGCGGTTGCGGATATTGGGGAGTGGTGAGTCTTGAGTTTGAACTCAATGACAAAAAGGACGAGTGGATTGATGAGCTGGAAGTGTATTGTCTGATTCTGGCAGAGCAGAAAGGTGGTGTCGCAGTTGTCTTAGAACAGGCGTACCGCTATATCAATGTCTGCTGCGATGAAAAAAATCGTGTTAATCTTTACATCACTCCGAGTTTTTTTCGAAGATACTTGGACAACAGCAATAAACCGGATATGCGGAAACTCAGCGCATATTTGGAAGTGCGGGTGGACGGATCCCCGATTCATAAAAGTCCAATCGTCAATACGGCAACCGGCATTCCCAAAGACTGGTATCAGAAAGTCGGGCGATTCAAAAAAATTTCCAATGTTTTGTTGTCAAAAAGCAAAACTCCCTTTGCACATTTAGATTCGGACTATTATCTTTATGAACTTCCGTCGCAATAATTGGTTTTATGTAAAACCGTTTTGCCTGACGTATCGACATTCACTCAAAGCTGAGGTGTGTTTCCTTTTTCAGAACCCTTTGAGAGCAGCCGTTGATTACGGCGCAGTCAGTGGAATATAATATGGCGAAAAATGACAGAATTTTGGCAATCGATATAGGAGC
>JBAXYW010000264.1:0-6016 GCA_041670605.1 Lentisphaeria bacterium | reverse complement strand
CTGATCAATAATCAGAATACGTTCTTCCAGAGTTTTTTTGGCACCGACCGGTATCTCATATTTTGCGGTCCACTGCCAAGTCCATTTCCCTGCTTTGTTCATTTTCGCCTGATAATTCCATAGTGCCTTATATTGGGCATTTTGTGCTCCTTTGGTCGTACCATTCAAGGAGGAAAGCAACAACACCAGAAAGTTTTTTTCATGTTTGATTTGTAAACGAGGGTTGGCAGCCGTAACCGAATACTCTTTTTTGGGTTTGAATTCCTTGGTTACCAAGGCGATGCTGCATTCAGTATCAAACTTTTCGGGATCGAAAAAAATGGAGCCGTTACGGAAATTCAGCATACGTGCAGCCGGATATACGAGGCTGAGAAGCGGTTTTTTTTCTTTCGTTTCTTTTTCCTTAGCAGGTGTTTCGCTGCTTTTTGAAAAATCAATTGAGCGGACGATACCGAGCGCATCGAAATTGAACTTTCGGCTGGTGAGGAAAGTATCCTGGCGACTTTCTTTATAGAGATTTTTGACCAAGTTCTGAATTTGTTGAATGACGTTCAAAACGGATACCGGTGGTTTGGCTTCCGCTAATTCATTGGAGAGACTTTTCAGCTCCGGGCTGCTTATAGAAAGTTTTGGCAGGGTGGAAAGATCATAAACGCCAAAAGTTGCCCGTCCACCGGGATTTACCACGGTGTCATAGCCGGGTTTAATTGGGACGCGCAGACTGGCAGGATCAAGAATAGCAACTGGATTCACTTCCCCCTCTTTGGCTGGCAACTTGCTTATTGGGTCTAAACTAGATTCCATAAACAACATCTTTTTCCGACAGGAAAAAGCGACATAGACATCCGGCTGAGTCACCTGAGAATTTTTCGGCAATTCCTGCCATTCATATTCGCTTAGCTTGAATTTGCAGGGTACATCAAAGGTATTGACGACCATGACATTGGATACCCGTTTCAAGAAAAAATTCACAATCCGACCCAAGCGAATTCCGCCAAAGCTCAAAACCGCGATAATTACGGCTGCTTTCAGGATATTCAAAATCCGTTTTTTCAGGTTTACGGGTTTACCAACGGTGGGCGATTCTGGCGCTGCGGCAGTCGGAACATCAAATTTGACGATTCGTTTTTTCTTTTTAGGTGCTTTTGGATAGCCATCGACAGCTGGCAGGTCTTGAAAATCGAGCGCAATTTCTTGCTGTGAAGAATCGATTGCGATTGCAGGTTGAGGTGGCAACTCATAGACTTTACCAAGAGGCAGCCATACATGATCTTTCCAGATCAAATCATCACAGTACAAGTCTTCGCGATTCAATGCATGCTGAAATTCAGTACTGGTCATAGGCTTTCCGGTTTCCGGATCGCCGCGACGAAAGAGTAAAACACAATCGGCATCACTGTTTGAGGGAACCAGAATCTTTTCCTTACATTTGTCGCAAACGATGTTTTGTCCTACTTCAGTATCTTGAGCACAACAAGCATTTCCGCATGAACATTTAAATAACAGCATAGAAAATTTCCTGTTTTATGGCAAGCCTTTTGTTGCAGGCCAAGAGCCCCGAGTGCGAGAAAAAAGGTGGAATTTCACGCAGGAGACCGCGGTTTTTCGTATTAACGTACACCGTGCCGGCGGCTTGTCAATGTTTTACAAGCCCTTTGCGGCGGCCTGCCGGGCGATTTCAAGATAGAGTTGGCAAGCTTGATTCAACTGTTTGATTTCAACGTATTCAACCGCAGCATGGGCATTCAAGATATCCCCTGGGCCGAGAATAACGCAAGGATAGCCTTTGGCTGAAAGAATCCCGCCATCTGTACAATAGGCAACACTGCCTGGAATACAGGACAAGGCGAGGTTTTGCATGGCTTCTTCGATGCGCTGTAACAGAGCCTGCCCCGTTGCCGATTGCATGGCAGGCGAAATATGCGTATAGCCTAGTTCCACTTGGAAGCCAAGGGCAGTGCTGGCACGTTGACAGAGTTGCTCGAGGAAGGCCTTTCCCTCACCGCTACCGGGGATCATCCGGACATCACCGGTGATGCAGCAATGATCTGCGACGATATTCGCTTTATTACCGCCACGGATGATGCCGACTGAAAGCGTGTTGCCGCTGGTAAAACTGCCTTTATCGATTTGCGAAAGCTCTGGAATAATCACTGTTTCCAGGAATGTCAGCAGGCGTCCGGCTTTGAAAATGGCATTATCGCCGGCTTCCGGGCGGGAGCCATGTGCGGCCTTACCTTTGCAGTGTAATTCAAAAGTCAGGTGTGCTTTGTGGGCGATGATCGGTTGATTCAGGGTCGGTTCACCAATGATAATGCCGCCAACCGGCCAGCGTTGCAAATCCCAGAAAGGGGCTCCCTGGCAGCCGGTCTCTTCGGCACTGCTGGCCAGAAACAACAGATTGATCGGCAGTTTTTCTGCGATAATTTGCTGGCAGGCGCTCAGCATCGTTGCCAGGCTGCCTTTCGTATCACAGCTGCCACGGCCATAGATACGTCCCTCTTTAACATCCGGCTGAAAGGGTGGAATTGTCATGCCGTCGCTACCAACGGTATCGAGATGTGCTTCAAAGGCTAAGCAGGGGAAAGCGGGATTCTGCTGGTAAATACCGAGTACATTCGGGCGATTGGGAGCAATCGGGTGGAATTCCACGTCCTGAAAGCCATATTCTTTCATGGTTGCGGCGGCGAATTCACCCATAGCCTGTTCGGTAGCAGGGCGTTCACCGTCTTGTTCCAAAGGGATGGTGTTTCTGCTATCGATGCGGATCATATCCGCCAAAAGCTTGATCATTGCGTTGTCACTCATGCTGTGGTCTCCATTTTGGACTCAAGAAAAATCAAGAAAGGGGAGGGCGCCAGACGACAAAAAATTCTTACCGCAAAAAAACATCAAAACATCTCAACAGGACATTGGGGGATGGATTCCAGAAAAAAACGCCCGTAGAATTTTTTTCGCACCCGGCTATCGAGAATGACGACAATGCCTTTATCATCACGGGTTCGAATCAGTCGTCCGAAGCCTTGGCGGAATTTCAGTACAGCCTCTGGCAGCGAATATTCGCGAAAAGAACTTCCGCCGCGTGCTTGTATCATTTCGCCACGGGCAGCTATCAGCGGGTGATCCGGCACCGAAAAAGGCAGCTTGCAGATGATGACGTTGCTCAAGGCCTCTCCGGAAACATCGACTCCAGTCCAGAAGCTTGAAGTGCCGAAAATCACCGCACGTTCGTGTTTCCGGAAGAGTTCCAGCATGCGGCGCGGTTTGTATTTCCCACCTTGAATATATACGCAAAAGCTTCCGCTCTGGAAAAAATCTTGCATGCGTTCGGCCAGTTGATTCATCATGGCATAGCTGGTAAACAGGACAAATGCGCGTCCCTCGGTTAGGGTCAAAAAATGTTGCAGCTGGAGTTCTGCCGCATCGAGAAAATCCTTCGAATCTGGGGATGGCATGCTTTCGCCGAGATACAGTTTCACCTGATGCTGAAAATCAAAGGGGGTATCAAGAATAACCGTTTTGCCATTCAGCAGGCCGATGCGTTGCAGAAAAAACGAAATATTGCCGGCAATTGCCAGCGTGGCGCTGGTAATAATGACCGGGTAGTGATCTTGATTTTCAAAAAGAATTTCCTGCAGGCGGGGGCCGATTTCGACCGGGACGCAGTTGAAGCTCAATTCCCGTCCATCATGTCCCTGGCGTTCAAACCAGTAGACATGGTTTTCCAGTCCCATAGAGAAAAACAGATTCAGAACGTGATTCTGCTCGAGCAGTTCATTGCGAATAACCTTGAACTCTTGCTGCACATCGGGAGTGTCCTGCCGCTTGTCAATCAGACTTTCCAATGCCGAAGACAGCTTCTCGACAGAGTCATTGAGATAATTTGTGATATGGTTGGGGACAGTATAGCGCAAAGGAACCATTTTGGCAGACTGCTGCAAGATCCAATCCAATAATCGATTAAAAAAAAGTTCGCTCTGAGCGCGTAATTCATTGACCGCTTTTCTGGCTGCCAGACAGGAATCACCGGAGAGCATTCTTGGGCGCCGATCATCGAGATATAAACGGTTCAAGAGGTGTTTCAGGGCGAAGGTCTCGGCTTTGGCACCCAAGTGAGTAGCGGCCGTATCTTCCAGGGTATGGCCTTCGTCCAGGATAACGGCAGTAAATTTTGGCAGCAGGTTCAAGTTGTCCTTTTTGAGGGAGTTTGAATCACTTAATGCCAAGGAACTGAAGAAAAAGGCATGATTGGCGACGATGATCTGGCTTGTAGCAAGCTTGCGGCGGGCTTTGAACAGGAAGCAGCGCGGATGGAATGAACATTGATTCGCCAGGCAATTGCCCCGTTCGCAACAAACCGCCTGCCATAATTGCCCAGAAACCGGGGTGTCCATCTCGGAATAATCTCCGCTTTCGGTTTGTTCAGCCCAATCCAGAAGGAGGCTTAGTTCTCCTAAAATGGATTCTTCCGCAAAAAGCCGTTGATCGAGGTCGGCGATCTGGCTCAAGCGTCGTAAGCACAGATAATTGCCTCGTCCTTTGCCGACTGCGTAGGTAATTTCTCGTCCCATGATCCGGTTTAATAGTGGGAGGTCCTTTTTGAGAATCTGTTCCTGTAGATTGATCGTATGTGTACTGATCACAACTGGATGCTGCGTTTCAAAGGCATAATAAATGGCCGGCACCAGATAGGCAAAGGTTTTGCCAACACCGGTCGGTGCCTCAATGCAAAGATGACTGCGCTCTTCAAAGGCAACAGCAATTTCATGCGCCATGCGCACCTGCTGCGGACGGATTTCATAGCATATACCGTCACTGAGGTGGAGTTCCCGCAATGGCGAATCGTCTGCAAAAAATTGATCCGTTTGTGTACTACTCATCTGGGAGAAATAACGGTTGTATCGGCTTTGAAGTCCGGCAATATAATCGCTTTATCGGATGTTTTACTGTGAACGGCACCTTTTCCCGATACAACAGTCGGCAGGGCGGCTTCCTCTGCCTTCCGGCGTTTTTCCAATAACCCTTCACTGAGTTTTAGTTTCAGTGGTTTTTGTACTTTCCCATAGTGTTGAGCATGCATATATTCGAGAGCCAGAATAAAATCCTTTTCTTTGAGGTTTTCCTGGAAGTTGATGGTTTTATTGCCAATACTAAGGGTTTCCTGGTCATTGATCAGAATCTGATATTCTTCCTTTTCGGATGCGAGCTTCGGGCGGAAGTCCACGATCAGAAAGATTTCACTGGGCTTGCTTTCAATGGCTGAATGCGCCAGTTCCAGAATTCCTTCCGGCGCGAATTGTTCTTCCATGAAACGTAGATATATTCGCAATTTGGCTTCCGGATTGCCGTAACGTTTCTGTTTTTTTCCCATTTCGTTTTTCTGTTCACTTTCAGAAAGCTCGGTGTGCGTCATGGGGTGCACCGGTGGCCAGAACCTTTGCCGGATTGGCTTTCTCAAAGCAAAAGCGATCAAAACCAGAATGAGGATGCAAGGTAACAGAAAATATTTCAGAAAAAAACGTAAACGCCGGCGGCGCTCCGCGGCACCCTGTTGTTTTATCCGAGCCAGCGTCTGAACAGAATCATGATCAGAAAACAGGGATTTGGAATATTTTTCTTTGTTATCGAATTCAGATTGGGACATGCCGAAAACCTCCAACTGAGGATGAAGTCAACTTCTTATAAAATATAACCTGCTATTGTGGCTTTGGCAATTTTACCTGCCGCATTGCAAAATGCTTTAAAACTTATTGTTAGCAGGCAAAATAATGCAAATGGTTATTTTGGCAAGTGCTACTCGGACGAATCATAAAAAGTCTTGGAAACGCTAGAGCATTTGCTCAGTTCCCCCCCCAATTTCCAGTTTGTAGTTTGCTCAGTCCCCTCCCCAGTTTCCGGTTTGTAGTTTGCTCAGTCTCCCCCCCCCCACCTCCCCGGCCCCCGCCTCTCCGTCCCCCTCCCCCGGCTCTCTGTTCGTCCCCTCCCTCCCCCCCCCGCTCTCCCCGCGCCTGGTTCT
>JBAXYW010000263.1:0-6047 GCA_041670605.1 Lentisphaeria bacterium | reverse complement strand
GCTCCGGAAAAGAACAGGATCCAATCGATTGCGTGACTGCCGACCCAGGGGATTGTGCCGCCGTAAGTTGTTCGTTTGCGGTAGAAGTCAGGGCGTTTGCCCAGCTTATAGGATTTTTGGCTGCGAATGAGTTTGATTTTTCCGATGGCTCCAGCTTTGACCAGAGAGGCTGCTTGCTGAAAGGGTGCTTCATAACGTAGCCCCACCATAGAACGAATGTGAGCACTGCCCTTTTTCCATGCGGCTTCAATTTCGTCGGCCTCATGCAACGTGATCGCGATGGGTTTCTCGCAGAAGACGTGAATGCCGCGGTGCAAGGATTCACGCACATTTCAGCATGCTTCTCAAAAGGGCCGTCGATACAGACTAATTCCGGCTGGAGTCGATCGAGCATTTCCAGCCAGTCGGTATGGATTTCCGGTGAATAACCGGCTTTCTCAGCATGAAATTTCAAGGCATCAGGAGAGTCTTCGCAGCCTGAAGATATCCCGATCAGATCAATTTGCCGAGTCTGTGCAATGCTTCGAAAAACATACTGAAAATGTCCGCGGCTTCCGATCATGCAGAATTTCATATTGGATTAGCTCTCTTCCTGTTTTTTACGTAATTTACAGACAGGGGGTAAATACATGGTTTGCGACGCAAAGTCTAGAGCAGCGCAACAATTTTCCAGGTAGAGACCCTCATCGTTGCGGGATTTCCTCGTCGGCGTGGGCTTGTAGCCATTTTTGGGTAAGCTCGACTGTAGAGAGTCCCAGGTCGGCGCAGCAGTTGGAGCAGAGAATGATGCCGTTCAGTTTTCCTGACCGGATGTATTTTCTATAGGTTTCGAGCTGATACAGCATCATGTCGTCGGAAAGCGGTTTTGCATTGCCATAGTCCCACAGGTAACATCCCGCGTACCGTCGTTTTTCCGGGGTAGTAGCGATCATACGATCGAGATTGGCGGGCAGTTCGGCTAGATTCTGTCCGTACCAAGTCCAGAAGGTTACAGCATCGAAACTAGGAAGATATTTGGAAATGTCCACTTGAATTTCTCGTTCATACCAGACGACCCAGAGTTCCATTGGGCGGCCAGCTCCCTGGATCAGTCTGCGCCGGACTTCTGCAATATTTTCCGGGGGGTAGACTTTGCGTCTTGTTTCGGAAAAAAAATCATCCAGGACTCCGCCAATAATATTCGGGAATTGTTTCGCCTGTCGAATGACTTCCTCGAGGTCACCGAATCCCCCTGCGTTATGGCTGGCAATGCCTCCTGCTCCGAGGATTGACCAAATGACTTTTTTCAGATGCGTAAGTTGCCTTGATTCTTCATCAAATGGCGGAAAAGGGCCTGCGCTCATTGCCACGCGGCAGCAGTTTGATGTCCCGAAAAAAGCACATCCCTCTGCCGGGGTCATGCGGTTAACTCCCGGCAAATGATAGTGGGAGGGTGTGTGATGTGAACCTGGGGATTGACCCCAGAGCCAGAGGTTGTCGCGCAGAGTGGTCATTTCGCAGTGTACTCCAAGTAGGGCGGAATTCCGTCGAGGCCGAGCACGATGTCACCTTGTGACCAGGTGAGAAGCGTGTAGGTCTGTTCAAGAGCGAAATTTTCGCAGTGGATTGTCAGAGAAATTCCCTGTGGTTTAGGGGATGCTTTTTCAAGCCATGGGAGCATGGTATGATTGTTTTTCCGGCTTTCAAAAGAGACTATTTTCCCGGTGCTGTCTGCAAGAATTATGCCATATAAGCCCGGATGTGAGGCGTTGGCGTGTACCGTAAACGTTTTCGTTCCGCTGGGAACCCGCAAGGTAAAGAAGAGCGGGAAGCCTTTGCCAAATTGTGACCCTGGCACGAGCTTTACGTGCACGATTGCATCGTTCCCACAATCGGCTTCCCAAAAGCTGGTCATGTCATCATCAATGACCAGCTTAAATACATCACCAATTTTTCCCTGGAGCGGAATTTTGTGTTGCAGTTTTTTTTCTTCGACGGCTCCTTCAAAGGTTGAAATTTTGGTTCCAGATGGATCGCTTAGCAGATAGGAGAAGTTGTCTTTCCCATTAGGGCGACGATTATAAAAATTTCGTTCGAGGTAAAGAGTTGCGTTGCTATTGAGCAGTTCGATTTCAAGTTCCTTGTGATCCGGGCCGCGCCATTGGAGTTGTCGTGGGGCTTCGGCTCGTTCCTCGAGGAAACGTTCTTGGTTGAAGGTTAAAGAGTTTGGGGACTGTTTTATTAATTCAAAAAGTGCTGGAGCAAAGACGAGGTCCATGGCGAGGTCTTTGCCGACTCCATCCATGGACAGCCCTTTGAGCATGATAAAGCGCAGAGCCGTCTGAACCATTTCGAAGCCTTTTGGATTGCCGTCAGCATAGGCACCCGGCAGGATCAGCATATTGAGTGTGGAGTTGGGAGGCCAAAGGGGGGTGCTGTCCCACAATGCGACATAGGGCCAACCAATGGCTGCCGGACTCCAGGCTGCACGCAGCCAAGCAGATATTGCAGAGAGATTTTTGTTGATTTCGGGACGCTTTGCGCGGTTGGTATAATGCAGAAGAGCTTGAGCTACAATGCCCATTTGGAAGCAAGAGTTTCCGAATGCATCTTGGTGACCGCGAGCATAGCCCGGAGGAAGTTTATAGGCCCACGCGCCACCTTTTTCAAAGTTTTGTACCTTGAAAAAACCGTCTGCAACTTTCGTAGCAGCATTCAGATATTCAGGGTCTCCGATTGCTTCAAAGGCTTGCATAAGCCCTTCGAGCATCCAGCCATGACTGCGGGGATTGCCTTGATTCTGGTAAGGCTTGGAGGAGCCTTTCTTGAAGTGATTGGCCAGCAGTAGTGCAGAATCCGCGATATCGGCTTTTCCGGCCAGCAGCCAAGCAGTGAACATGCCACCGCACCAGGAATGTCCATTGGCGGGATTTGCAAGACCCGGTTGTCCGCCAAACCAAGGTTTTGGCTCTTTATTGGGTTCATACCGCATTCCTGTATGCCCCACACAGTGCATATGATTACCTCCCAAGAATTCAGGGAATGGAGTGGCGTGGATGATATCGACGTCAGACTGGTGCCTCGCTGCTGCCATAGCCAAGCGGTACACATCTCGATTTCCGGTTCGAATAAAAAGGGTGAAGAGTCCAAAAGCAAAATCATATTCATTGTTACCCCAGTTACCGCCTCTTTCGCCGAACCAGTCGCCCCAATTCAGAAAACCGTACTCACGCTGGGTTTGTTTGCGCTTGAGATGTTCATAAAACGCTTCCAAAGCCCGGGTGTCAAAGGGAAGCGAAAAGTGATCTGTTGAGACTCCGGCGATTGCTCCTGTTCTGGCCTGCCAGGCTCGATCGACTACTGGGATGACTTCGTTTGCCGAAACCGCTGAGCCGCTGAAATCGAAAACGAGTTCTTCGGTGAAGTTCATGCCGGCCATCAAGCGGTATTTTCCGGAAGAAAACGGAAAGCGCAGATAGCCGGGCAGGTGGGAGTTGAAATCCTTGGTGGGTTGTTCTGGTAGAAGCTGGATATCCAGTCCCTCGGCAGTTGCAGCAAAGGCTTTTGGATAACGTTTGCCGGCATCGGTAAGTCCGAAGGAAACATCTCCAAGCGGCGACTTGAAGAGCCCAGTCTCCGGCATAAATCCTTCTTTTGCCACAGAATCAAGATAAAAAACGGTGTCTTCCGGCTGGAAAATCTTGGACGTTCCGGAGGCGAGACTTCCTTTGCCGCACGTCAAGTTGAGGGAAAGTGCCGTCAGGTCATTCATTTCGTTGGAAAGATCATCAGCGCGGTAGGTAAAAACAAGTTTGACGATTGTGGAATTTGCAAAGAAGCGCAGCCGTGCCGTGTAGCCTCCAGGTCTGCGATCTCCGATGAATTCTCCATCGATTCGGAAAGTGACTGCAAGGTTACCCTGTTCTTCAATCAATATCCGGTTATGCTTTGCATTGGCTGGCTTGTTGTTTTCGTCGAGCAGTCTTGGTAAAAGCGAACCGAAGTTTTTACCGTTGACTATGATCTCGTCAGCTAATGTTGGGGAATTAGACTTGATACAGCAAGCTAATGGCCCAGTAGAAATACTGTAGATTCCAGTATTTTCAGTGACGACAATCGGTGAATTTACCGGCATGGGGTGGACGTCTTTTCCAGCCTCCACTCTAAATACAGCTTTTTCTCTTGCTTGCAGTGGCATTAAGAATTCGACCAGAGTCCATTTAATTGACTGGTCACCCCAGAAGCCGAGTGCTGAAAATTGAGCGGGCACCTCGCTTCCGGCGGGCGAAAGTACCCGCAAGCTTTTGAGGTCATGAAACATTTTTTCAGGCAAGGGAAATCCGAAACGGATTTCCGCCGTACGCGCAACACCGTCCTCTTCCAGTATCTCAACCGGGATGGAAACCATTTCCATTGCTGATGGGGCTCCCTTGGGATTTCGGAAAAGTGGCCTCGGCAAATCCAGAAGCTCATTATTCGCTTTGTAAATGGCAAATGTAGCGCCTTTGTCTTCAGAAGAGAGGAGTTGTATGTTTTTGTCCTGCCAAGCGATTTTATAGTCCGGTTGTTGCAGCCAGAAACTTTTAGCAGGATATTTCTGATACGGTTCTGATATCGCGTTTCTGGCTTCGAATTCAACTTGAACGCAGACATCGGATTCCACAGTAATAATATCATAGATTGTAGCACGGTAAGCGCCCCGTTCGATTTGGGGATCGGAGGTCGCATTGACCGGCGCACTACGGTGACGTCGCAGTGTCCCCCCACTGATTTTGAAATTGCGGAATTCGATCCAACTTAGAGTACTGTAATCAGACAAACGATTCTGGCGATGAAGAGCGATATCCCCACCGATATCGGGTGTAAACGAAAGTTCATATTTCTTCCAGGAAGGACCAACAATACGAGGAGTGGAAAACAGCAGACGCCCTGGGATTGTTTTGTTGTCCCGGACGTCAGACTCCACTTGGAAATCCGCATTCGAAGCTTCACTCTTCAGCATAATACCGGCGGCAGTCCCATCAACAAGCACCTGAATTGCATTCCATTTCGACGCTGGCTTCGCTGGACGCAGAACCTCTTCCGGGGAGTATTTTGCGGCATCTTCCGTTATTCCCCGCATCGCTTCAAATTCCAAGGTGACGGGTTGGCCAACTGCAACAGCGAGGGTATCCACGATGCCGTGATAATGGCCGGAACGTTCTACTGTGGGGTCGGAAGTCATTGTATTGACTTTTGCCCTACGATGGAGGATCACTTCAGCTCCTGCAACTTGGAAATTCCGATACAGCACCCAGTGCTTGATTTCAGGTTGGCTGTACAGACCCCTGCGTGAGACATCCACTTCACCATCCCTTCCCGGAGTAAACGTACATTGGAACTTTGTCCATTCGGAGGGAGCCCGACCCGGAACGGCAAAGATCAGGTAATTTTCTGATGGCTTTGCCCATTCCGGATGTTCAGGACGCAGACCTCCGCTGGCAGTCCCCTCGGTAATGGCAATTGCCATTTCACGTCCATCGATATCGAGTTTTACAACAGCTGATGCAATGAGAGGAAATAATAGCAGAAGCAGAGCTGTGGCGCTATAGAACCGTTTCATCATCGAATTCCCTTTTACAGAGGGCTGAATTGAGGTTTAGAAATCAAACAAAGTTTACTCGAGACAAGGGGACATGGTATTTTCAGTTCGATCAGCAAGCTCCGAAGGACGATAGCATAGCATGAGCGCTGTTATCTTTTCCATTCACTTTACAGTGACCGTCCACTCGCATAGATAGTTTTTAGAATTGATATACATGGGTAGCGAGGGATTTTGCCGTGCACCGGCCTGAACGTGCCCATCGCAAAAAAGGATATTTGTTGTCAGGTTATGATGCCTCCCAGTCACATGGGTTGTTTTGCCTAATGTGATTCCGTTGAATGCTCCGGTGTTGGCACCAGAGGTAAGGCCTGCCGCCATCCCATATCAACCCGACTTGACCAGTGCGTTTAATTTCATTGCTTAAGCACGCACTGTAGTACTTGTATCCCGTAGTCGATAGTGACTGACGGAGAATATGATGATT
>JBAXYW010000262.1:0-6109 GCA_041670605.1 Lentisphaeria bacterium | reverse complement strand
ACCGTACTCTGAAATCTTTTTTCAAAAATCGCTCGAAAAATCTCTAAAAACGGCTTGACATTGACACATTATCTTCAGGCTGCTCACCCCGTCCCCGGATTTTCCCCAGAATGTAGCCGGAGCTTCCAGCTCCGGACCCTCCCCGCTCCCGGACAAATCCGTCGGCTGCCGAGACCTCTGCGGCACCAACGCGATCCATGAGACCAATGCTTGGATTTATTTGTGCATGGTACCCAAGGCGTTGCCCTGGGCTGTCATAGCACGCACTTGTACTCATCGCGGCAGCCGTTACACAGGTAAGGCGGGCGTGAGAGCTTTTCGCAGAGGATTTCTTTGAAATCCGGGCAGACCGAATTGCAATGACTGCATGTCTTGAACATCTTTAATAATGTCCTGGATTTAGTTCCGATCTTTCCGCTTGAAATTATATCCCCAAGCGCTGCCTGAGGGCTGTACTGTTTCTGGAACAGGCAGCGCCTCGGGCGACCATTGCGACTGAAGTGAAAGAAGCATTTCGACAAAATTCCCGCCGGTTTCCGGAACAAATGGCGCCGTGGATGCTTCATATCCGCCGCCGCATTTCGGGGAAAATGCATTAGCAGTCGGAATATAGCCGATCGATGCTGAAAGCTGGGTCAGCCAGCAAAACGGGAAGTGGGAATTCTTTTTGAAATCCAAGGCATACTGAGCAAATAATTCGCCGGGTACCGACCCAATTACCAGCGGACCGATTTGCAATGCTGCAATCCCTATCTGCGGAGTTGGGTCATTTTTTCTAATGATATCTTGCATGACTAAAGTCTTCGCAATCTTGTATTCCGAGGTATCTGCGTATTCTTTCGCAATTGCGTATGCGTTTTGCAACTCTTCCAGGTCGGCGGGCATTCGCTTTAGGCCAAGCGTTTTCTTCAGATACTGCAAGGTCTGGATGCTTCCTCGATCTGCACAGGCAAGAATCTTAATCGCCTCTGCTCCAACAGCCCGTCCTAATTTAATCGCAATTGCCTTGCCCATATCCTTTTTCAGACTCAAATTATCAATTTGGGTGACATCACCGGAAGCTCCATTCAAATAGACAGCACCGGCATTTTTACCATAAACAGCTCGTACCGTATCAATGGAGACTCCGGGAAAATCCGCTGTCGCGCCTTCCAGATTGATGCAAGCATGGCAGGAAAAATTAAGTGCAAAGCCCAATAGTTCATCCGTATTTTTCTTCCAAATTCCTATAACTCCGAGTTGATCATCGACCGGACCTGCGTAAGTTTCGGCGTCTGGATTGACTTTTCCCGGATGGGTCTGGCAACTGCCATCCTTCATCCGGATGCGTCGATTGAAGATCAGATTCTCCACTTTCCCGCTCCCAAAAGAAAAATCAACCTCTTCCAAACGCTCTAATGCGACCTTGACCGCAGTCAAGGTCTGTCGCAAACAAAATTCATAATAATTCGCGTCATGGGAAACGCTGTCGACAAGCACGATACGCCGGAGCACGTCATCCGCCGTATCGATCCCAGGGAACTTGTCTCGAAGATTGCCACCATAATGCGTATGCGATGCACTGAAAATAACATCAATCCCGGGAAGACTATCGGTCACCTTTTTCAGGAAAGCATTACCAACACCGCTATTGTCAATCCCAATCAGAACAGCATACTTTTCTCCATCGTGCAGAGCCAACGCACGGACTTTCAGCGGATCACTGATCTTTTGTATCTTCAGTTTCATAAAATCAGCAGGTCGATCTGCGCCTAATGGCGGAGTAATGTCACATTCGAAAAAGCCGGCTTTAATCATTTCAAAAGTCCTTTCAGATGTTTTTCCATTTCTGTACTAAGATCTGCCAGTTTCTTATTATTTGGCATCGTTCAAAACAGGGTTACACTTCGTGTCCCAGTTTGCCCAGTGGCGGCGAGTCCTTTGCCTGTACAACTGTTACCCGAAAACAGG
This sequence comes from Lentisphaeria bacterium, assembly GCA_041670605.1. Classification (GTDB taxonomy): domain Bacteria; phylum Verrucomicrobiota; class Lentisphaeria; order Oligosphaerales; family Oligosphaeraceae; genus JAQVUB01. The sequence goes on along the minus strand of JBAXYW010000262.1, from coordinate 4,159 downwards.
CCTTTTTGACCCACACCCCGATTTCTATGATATCCGGTGTCTCGTCCGGAAAATACCTTTGCAGGCAAGAGCTGCTCTCAAGAGTCCTCCACATTGATATTTTTACGTGCGGCAATGAACAGAGCATAGGCGATCGCCGCGACTGCAAGACAAAGAGCGGCATAGAGCCAGCCTCGTGGGATAGTGCTTTTTTGTTGGCTCCGCTGAAGAGAGAGTGCTTCGCCTTTACGTTCCAACAAGGTGACTTTTAGTGCCTGGGTTTTTTGCTGAGCCTGACGGATCAGTTCCGCATTGTTATAATCGGGTTCCTTCCCGTCCGCATCGACCGTCAGGCGATAAGGCAAAAAGTCCGGTTCGGCGAAAAAAAGGAGCTGATACTCCGGAATCAAAAAAAAGATTTTCTGCAGTTGCAACGGCGGACTGTCGCCATCGGCGAAAATCACCAGAAGCTTTCCGGTCTGGACAGGAGGAAAGAATAATTCCATGTGGTTTTTCTGATAATTGGGCAAGTCAATGGCCCAAACACTCTCTTCGGTCAAAAAGATTTCTTCCCCATGTTTTTTCTTCTGCAAGACTTTAACTTTTCGGCTGAAGTTGGGTTCGGCGCTTTCGATACGGATTCCGCAAATGGGATAGCAGGTTGGAACGAGTTCGACCAAAGTCTGTTTTTGTTCCGGCAGGATACTGCCGGCTAAACTTCCACTATCCGCGTCCAACCAACAGGGCTGCTTCGATATCTGCTGGTCAAAACGCCGCCAGAAATGCACGGCGTCGATTTTGAAAGCCTGTGTGCGTACATTGCCGGCGGCGATGGTCTCGCCGGGCTGGCCATTGCTCCAGGATTCCTGGACAGAGCGCAATTCCGCCTGTCTTTCCAGAGCAGCCCGAGAAATTCGCAGCTTAAATTTCCGGCATTTTTGACTGTTGAAGGTCAACTCGACATTGCGCAGATTCAGCACCCGGCTGCTGTCAAAAATAAAGCCATCTGGCAGCAGGCAATGCCAGGAATTCTCCTCCCAGCCCCAGACTTCGACACTTTGTTCGAAATTGTTCAGGCTGGTTTCCAAGCTCAATCCATTGGGTTGTGGAGCATCTTTGCTTAATTCAAAATACAGCTCCAGACCGCCCTCTTCCGTTTCCTTGACCAGCGTCGGCGTTCCCGGACAACTTTCCTGAATGCACTCGATGGCACCTTCCTTTTTCTGTTCCCGCAACCAGGGAACGACTTGGCCGCGCCTATCAAAAATCCGCAAACCCTCCGGTAGCCCACCCAACGAAATCAGCGCTTCAGCCGGTAAATCCAGACTCAACAAAGCCGTCTTTCCCTGCAGTGGAATGGAAATCTCATATTCACAGATACCAGCAACTGCACAGACTGGCAAAAGCAGCCAAAACACAACCCTTAGTATCTTTTTCATTTTTCCGCCTTTTGTTATCAGTTATTGAAGCGGGGATGCTTCGTCATTTTCCGCATCGGATTTCCAGAATTTGAGGTAGATAAAAGCGGCTCCCATCAGAAGCAGCCCGAACAGCAGGAAAGCGAGCACCCGGTAGCTGGCATCCAGTTTGCTCAAATCATAGAAAAAGACTTTGCCAACGACCAGCAGGAACAACGACAATCCGAGGTACCGTAACCAGCAAAGATTTTTTTTCAGCCCCTGATAAACAAAACAAAAGGCGAAACTGCCCCACAACACCGAAATTCCGCCGCCCATCAACCCGGGCAGGCGGTTGGCCAGCACCGTATTGAGTTCCCAAGTAGAGTAAATAAACAACAACAGAGGCCAGAGAAAACCACAAAGACGTCCCATTTTTTTTTCTTTGTCTCTAAAAAATTGGCTGAAGGCAAAGAATCCCAGCACGAGGAAGCCGAAATCCAGGATACGCATGGCGCTATCCCGCCACAAAAATTCACTTGTGTGATAAAGGAAGCGCAGATTCGGCTGGCAGGGGAGGAAATCGATGAAGAAGGTCTTGATCAGAATTCCGACGAGTAGGCCTTGGAAGAAAAAGCGCCAGAGCCGCCGTCCGTCCGCTAACAGTAGAGGTAGCATTGCAGTAGCACCCAACACCCAGAGTCCAGTCATAGCGGCCTTACGGAATGGCCAATAACAGAAGCCAATCGTGCGATAGACTTCAAAATTCAGATAGATGAACAGCAGAATTCCACCGCTGGTCAGCAGAGAAATCGGCAAGGAAAAGGGTAGCGTTCTTTTCTGGATATCGCTCCCTTCCGGAACCGCGAGTCGCCCTTCTTCCGGAGGCCGCCGGCAGAGGCGTGCTGCAGCAGCCAAGCAGGCGACCGGCACGACAAATTGAATAATACGCTCAGTGAATTCCCGCCAGAAGGACAATGAATTACTGCTGTATGTCCGGGCTCCGTAGCTAAAAGCCTGCCCCAGATCATGAAACGCAAAACGTTCCAGACAAAACACAAACAGCAACCAGGCCGCTCCGCGCAGAAAGCGGCTGTTCATGGAGTATCCCAGCCAGAGCATCAGCAAAGCCTGCAGCGCCCAAGCGGCTCCCAGCCAGCGAGTCGAAAAAACAACCGGGAAGGTCAGCGCCAGGAAAAATGCGGCCAGTCCGAGGAAGGACAGGACCAAGCCTTTGTCCCGGAGACGTTTACTCATGAAGAGATAAGCATGCCCCATATAAAACAGGGTCAACCCCACGGTCAGTGGGGCGAGCCACAGCCGTTCCGGTGTCATTCTGCCAATCAAAGAGCCACAACTGACAAAAAAGATACCCGCATTAGCTAACAAAGCGCAGACTTCCAGAACAGTTGCCGGCAGACGATGCCGGACATTATGCACAAAAACAACCGTCGAATAGAGGATAAAGAACACAATCAGGGCGGATAGCAGAATGGAAAAATCCCCCGGACTGAAATGTCTGGAACAGGCCAGATGATAAAGAGCATAGCAGAACAACATCCCCAGCCAGTTGAGAGGCAGCCAATTGCGCTTCACAGCCAGCCACAAGACACCAATGCCAAGAAGTACCATGTATGCAAATAAACCCGGAAAATTTTTCGCCCCGGTATTGAGCATAATAGGGGTGCCATAGCCACCCAGAATGGCGATAATGGCCACGGCGAGAGCATTAAAGCGGTGTGCAATAAAGCCTGCTGCGAACGTTGTCAGGAGCATCAGTGTCGCCGCAACAAAGGCCGGCGCCAGATGATACATTGCACTTAAGGCAAAGGTGCTGAAATAAAACAGGACCAGGGCGATCCCCAGGATCGCCTGCCCCAGACGACGATACACCCCCTTTTGCAAACGCAGTCCGAATAATAGCAGGACAGCGCCGCAAAGATAACTGAGAATCACCCGTCCTTCCGGAGCCAGCAGTCCGCGTTCAATCGAAAGCTTCAACATGAACGCCGCCGTGAACAAGATCACCAGAATCCCCGCCCGCAATAGCCAGGTCGCCGCCAATAATTTTTCTGCCGTACGCCCGGAGATTTTCGGGGCTTCGAGCTGCCCATATAGAAACCAGTTTTTCAATATTTGCAGTCTGCTGGCGAGCAGTGAAGTTTTGGGCGGTACGGGGACTGCAACCGGTTCGGCAGGCTCGAGCGGCAGGGTTGGCGGAGTATCCGCAAGGGAAGCGTCTTCCCGTAGCGGCAAGGGTGGAGGCGTGGCCGCTGCTGCCAGCTCATCCCTTGACGGCAAGGGTGGAGGCGTATCCGCAAGGGAAGCGTCTTCTCTCAACGGCAAGGGGGGAGGCGAATCCGAAAGGGAAACGTCTTCTCTCAACGGCAAGGGAGGAGGGCTTTTCATCGAGACGGATTCCTCTGTCAACGGCAAAGGAAGAACCTGGATACCTTCAGCAGACTCTTGCCGCTCAGTTTCTAGAGCTTTTGGGGATGGTAGCAAGGCTTTTTTGAAATCTTCCAGAGAGCGCAGCAAAGCATTGAGCTTCGCTACAATTTTTGCCAGAAAAACCACCAAAACAATCAGCAGACAAACGCCCAGATTGAATGCAACAACATTGAAAAAGATACGCATTGGCAAGTCCCTTTTGCTAAAAATTTAGCTTCTTCACCATAATTTGTGGGTGAAAATTAGAAAAGATTGATTTCATAATTCTTATTTTCAAGGACTTAGAACTTTTTTGCATCACCAAAAATTGGACTCTGAATTTTTTGGGTGTT
>JBAXYW010000261.1:0-6131 GCA_041670605.1 Lentisphaeria bacterium | reverse complement strand
GGAATCCAAGTCCATATGCAAATCAAGGCCGTAGGTGTGACACCATGAGTAACTCCAGGCTCCGCTTCGCTCCACCTGGTGTGTGTGAAACTCTCAAAAGCAAAGCCTCGGAGAGGCGGCACAATGATAGCCTCGGGTGTAGCGAAGCGGAACCCAGAGCAAAAACAGTGTCGTCTTTCCAAGGTTCCCAATGTTGTAAAGTGTTCTTTCGACAATTCTTGCAGGTCAGATTAGACTTGAAGCAACTGGGGGGGGGAAGTGACCGATTACAAAGGAGAAAATGGGTCCATCCGATAGTAGGAATCTTCACTGACTGATTACCAACGAAAGTATTCTTTCCGGAAAACCGCAAGTTTCCGGTTGAAAACACGGTATTTTTCATTATACTAATCTTTATTCCCCATATCCATGTCTTTTTAACGGAAAACACCACGATGACTGATCCTGCACTAATACCTGAGACTCCTCCTGAAAATACCTGCGCATCCGAAAACGCTTCTTCCTGCGGCTTGTGTCTTCTCTTGGATAAACTAAAAGGGAAGTTTGCCTGCGCTACGTTTTCTAGAGACGCGAAGAAGCAGACCGGTGACCTTCCCGGCTGGCTGCTGGTTCTGCTTTCACTGACGTTGCTCAGCATGGCGTCGCAGATCAAGCTTCCACTGGCCGGAGGGCGTCTGGCACTCGCTGATATCCCTTTTGCACTTTCCTTTGTTGGCATTCTCTGGCAGAGCTGGAAAACCAAGGAGCCAATCTATTATCCGGTTCTGGGATTGCTATTACTGATCGTAGCGGCACTGGCCAATTGCTTTTCCACCCCGGGTTTGGCAGGAGCGATCGAAACTGCGCAATTGATCCAACAATTCTTTTGCGGTTTTCTGCTGTTCAGCTATTTTCTCAAACATGCACCATTCGCCGTTTGTGTTGTCGTCAGCCTGGGCTTATTCGGCAATCTGCTGGCCGCCATGGTGCAAACAATCACCTATGGATTTGCCTCGATTCAGGCACCAGCGGATGTCAAAGCGCTGCCATGGGGATTTGGCAAAGCACTGACAGGATTTTTCCGCAGCCGGATGGCTCTCAGCTTCTACTTTGCCGCCACACTGAGCTGGATCCAACCACAATGGCTCGGGCGCAATCCAGGCTTCTGGCGTTGCACAGCGACCGCAGCAGCCAGCATTTTCATCCTCTGTTTCATACCACACGGGATGATGCTGGTGCTCTGCCTAAGCGTCTTGTTGTTCTGTTCCCTGCTCTTCCACAAACGAGCCGTATTTGTCAACCTGGTCGCCGCCGCAGTGCTGCTTTTTTCCCTTGTCGCCGGCAAGCAGAATGTCCAGCGCGAAACCATTCTCAGTACCATAACTCCCTGTAAAACCGGAAATTATGCCGGCGAATTGAAAACCTGTCATTTAGATTTTCTGGCAGCCCTGCGCATGGCCGCTCAGCGCCCCTGGTATGGAGTCGGTTCCGGACGGTATCAGGAATGTATCGGACGTTGCTACGGGGATTTACCAAATCCAAGCTACAATGACATCGATAGCGACACCCAGGCTGGCTGGGGAATTCTGGCAGGAACCTTGGGCTTCCCTCTGGTGGCTTTACTGGCGCTGACCCTTCTGGCGGCTCTGGGCATAAGTCTGAAAAAACACCTGCAGAGCAAACCGACTGCGTCCTGCCTATCACTCAGTGGCTTCGCTGCCCTTCTCGTTTTCGGAGCCGGAATGTTCATCAGTGACCCCCTGACCCGGGGACTGTGCTGGTTCCTAGTTCTGGCGATGACATCCACAACCCTGCCTGCAGCATTGGATAGCAATTCTGCCTGCAGCAATTTCAGTTGCGGTAAAATTTTTGTTGTGGCCATCGCGTTGGGTTTGCTGTTGTTTCCGATTGCCTTGCGCAAGGCAGTTTCGGATCCCTTGCGCAATCCCGCGTTGAGCAGCCACAGCGTTCGTGTTCGTCCGGCGCAGGGTTCCGAGAGTGCTACCGCCTTTGTCAGCAGTGGAGCGGACGTCTTTCTGGTACTCAATACGAGTCAGGTGAAAGAATTCACGCCGCCTTTTGAGAAGCATCAGGATTCCCTCGCGTCCGAAAAAACGGCCTTACGGATTCCGGACGGCAAAGGGGTTCCGCCGGAAAACGAAGCCCCTTCGATGAAATATGGAGGTGCCTTGTTTGAATTCGAGGTGCCGCAAGCGGCAAAATGCAAAATATGGGTGCGTACCTGGTGGGATGGCTCCTGCGGCAACACCTTGAATCTACAGATTGATGAGGAACCTCGTTCAGTTACCATAGGCAACGATGGAACATACCATACATGGCACTGGCTCGAAACTCCGAAAACCTACGAATTAAGTGTTGGCAAGCATACGCTGCGCCTCCTGAACCGGGAAGATGGCATCGCCTTTGACCAGATTCTAATCACTACGGACATACAATATTACCCCCAGGAAATCGAGGAACAACTGTGATCAAGCAACGCTTCATCTGCCTGTTTGTACTGCTCTGCAGTCTACTCCAGTTCTCGCTGCCGGCTCAGCAGGCTCCACTCGAGCCAAAAGAATTTCTAGCGGAAATCCGGCGTCCTCTGAATCAGGATGTCTGGGGAGAAATCACCGGGCGAATCACCCATGCAGCGGAAGGCAAGGAGCCGCTTTCCGGTGAGCTCCGGGTACGCATTACCTTCAGCAAAACCTCTCTGCATGCCCAAGTGATTCTCAATAACAATAACGTTTATGGGTTTGAACAGAAACACCTGCCAGGCGAGCAAGTGTCGACCTCACTCAGTCGACCCGAAAAGGAAGTCCCGCCGGGCTTGTTTGCTTTCGGGCTGGAACCGGAAGACCTGACCTTTTCTTTCCTGTATTGGAATTTCCTCGAAGAACTCCCCCGCCAGAAAAGTCGGATGCGCGAATGCCGGGTTATGAAACTGGCTCATCCAGACGGCACGGGCACAGTACAGGTCTGGTTTGATGCCGAATACGGATTCCCTCTCGAAGCATGGTGGTACAAAACCGGAGAAACAAGCCCTTGGCGAAAACTGGAAATGAAAGGCGCCAAAAAACACGCTAACGGACTCTGGTTCGTCAAAGAAATGCGCTTGGATGGAACCGCTTGGAAAACCCGCGTGATTTTTGATTTTGCCTCGCTGAACGAAATCGGCAGCCAGTGAATACCGGCAAATGAATGTTTACGGCAAACTAGTCCTCCGCAATGCCAGGAGATGGCTCCGTTTATTTTCCTTTGAAAGCAAAGCAAAGCTCCCGATCAGGAACAACAGGCAGTGTGCCTCTTCAGTCCAATTTACCCAGCGAATAAAGGTCTCTGTATTCCAGCAATCAAAAGGATCACTTATGAATCGGAAAATCCGTTTGTTTCTTTTTTCCCTGAGTTTTGCATTTGTGGTTTTTCCCGGCTGTACGAGGCTGCAACAAAACAAGCAAAGCGGGCTGGGCACTCCCCAACAAGCGCCAGCCTGCATAAAACAGCAACTTGCCAAAACCAGCCGCAGTTGGGATGACAGCTTGCTGCCGGCCTATCCATCCGGGCAGCCCGAAGTAACGATCCTGCGCCTAACGATCCCACCTGGCACGAAACTGGAAAAACACTTTCATCCGGTCATCAATGCCGGTGTGGTAATCAGCGGCGAATTAACGGTCATTGCCGAAGACGGTAAAGTCCTTTACCTGAAACCCGGCGACCCGATTGTCGAACTGGTCAAGACCTGCCATTATGGAATCAATCAGGGAACGGAACCAGTGGATCTGATCGTTTTCTATGCCGGAGTCGAAAGGCACCCAATCACTGTCCTGCAAGGCCCACAAAAATAAATTGTTCCACCTTTTCGGTTTGCTTGCGACAACGAGAAACGTTTGCAAAAAAACTGTGCCGTGAGCGTGTATTTATTACAGGCTCTCGGCACTTGGTATTTTAATCGTATGCTTCTGCTTCTTTGCTATACAACGATTACACATCCAGCATGCAACGCACGACTTCATCGGGCTGCAGCCATTTGCCATCTTTGAAACAACGCATATTTCCAGCGGAAATTTCGTCAATCAGCAATAGTTCACCATTGGCATTGCGGCCATATTCGAATTTAATATCATAGAGTTCGAGACCTTTGGCTGCCAATTCATCCTTGACGACCTGCCCGATTGTCAGGGTCATTTCCTTGAGCATATCGTATTCTTCTGCGCTCATCACGCCCAGCATAACCAAAGCATCTTTGATGACCAGCGGATCATTACGCGCGTCATCTTTGAAAGTCATCTCGACCAGTCCCGGCAGCTCCTGTCCTTCCTGGCAATAATCGCCATAACGGCGGAAGAAAGAGCCGACCGCTTTGTAACGCAAGACCACTTCAACGCCTTTACCAAAGGCACGGCATGGCACGACGGTCATCGTGGCGGCTTCGAGATCGCAGCTGATGTAATGAGTCCGGATATCGGCCTTGGTCAATGCTTCAAAAAAGAAACGGGTCAGCAGCAGACAATTCCGCCCGTTACCCTGAATCGTCGCCCCGACCGTATTGGCACCGGGATCGAAAACGCCATCCGTAGCAGTAACATCATCTTTGAATTGCAACAGATAATTCCCATCCGGGAGACGATATACATTTTTGGTCTTACCCTCGTATACAAACTCCATCGCTTTTTCCTTCCTGTCTCGGAGTGGTTTGACAATAGCAAAAAAAATATTGTCAAAAACACAAGTTTACAAATCAGAATCGTTGAAATGGAAAGCTTTCATGCCTGATAAAGGAAAGCAGTCACGCTACCCATTATTATCGGGAAAGCCAGGGAAACCGAGTTTCACACTTGGAACAGCTTGCGAAATTCCTCAATGCTTACGGGTGCTCCATAGGGCGACAATTCAAAAACTTCTGCGTATTGGATGGTACTGCCGGCATCTCCATAGGTCTGGATCAGGGTTTCACGTGCAAGATTGGCAGCCATTTTGAATCGTTCTCCCCACTGTTCCAGTATCCATTGACGCTGTTGTTCTGCGCTCATGCTGTCCTGCTTGAAATCTTTACAGCCCTTATCCCAGGGCAACCATTCGAAGAACTGAGACTGATGGCACTGCACCATGGCAAGTTTCGTTTCCAAAACCGAATCAAATGCCACAGCGGCATCCGCTCTGATGGGACGCGGATCCGTAAAACGGTCATAGCTATAAGCAAAAACAGGACTTTTCGCAGGGATGGGGGTATCTGGGCAATACAGTGGCACTTTGACCAAGTACGCTGAATCCATTACAAGCTGAGCCGTATTCCGGTGATCGGGATGATAATCGCAGGCGCGATGAGAAATAACTACATCGGGTTGAAAACGACGAATGATCCGAATAAATTCTTCGCGGTTTTTAAGTGTGCATTCCAACTGACAATCGCGGATCGGCAGAATCTCGTATTCCGCCAAACCGGCAATTTTTGCCGAAGCCTGGGCTTCGGCGGATCGGCGAATAGCGAGATCTTCCGACGTCATAGCGTAATGTCCGCAGTCCCCATTGCAAGCTGCAACAAATTTTACCGCATGCCCAGCTCGGGTAAGTTGGATAGCCGTGCCACCAAAAAGCAGATCCGGATCATCCGGATGGGCACCAAAAAAAAGAAAGCGTCGTTGTTCAGATATCATAATTATCCCCGGATTTGATGAGAAGAAACCCACAAAAAGAAGGTCGGCGTGCTTCGACGGGGCACGCTCTGCAGCAGAAAGACAAATATTACTGTACAATCCCTACGCATAAAATCCAGCTGTATCGCTGGCGGGCGAGAATATTTGTGACGATGTTTGTGTAATCGCTTTAGTATAGTCAAGGCAAAAAAACTTCAGTCCTTGCGATCCAACCAGCACCTCAGTAACCGCCCACGCAACAAAAAAAAATCGAAACGCAAAAAAGGCAATGCCCGAAATGTAGTTAAAACATTTAAACTTGACAATTATTTAGGCTGATTTTTTTCTTTCCTGTAAAATGCAATTTCCATGCCCTGTTAAAATGTTGTTTTCTGCCTTTTTCCAAAATAATTTTCAGTTGAAAGAGCTGCAGAATCCGGGATGCAAGTTCAAATGCAGGGAGGTACAACGCTTATGGCGTTGGATGCCAATACTTGAACATCAGGAAGCCCTGTT
>JBAXYW010000260.1:0-6148 GCA_041670605.1 Lentisphaeria bacterium | reverse complement strand
TGAATACAGCGGGTTCATCGGATCCGTATACATCTCCACAGGTGTTGCTGTCCATCCCGGCACTGGTTTGCCGTGCCCGAAGTACGGGCACGCTGACGGCCAGTGATCTATCGCGCAGTTTTCGCAAAGTTTATTTGACATTTTTAATCGCCATCCCATATATTGATTCCGTGACGGTGTGTGACTTGTTGAAGTGTTTTTACTAGAACTTCGTATAAGAGATAAAATATTACTATAGTAAGTTCTAGGAAAATGGGTAATTCTAGTCACACAGTCATCACATAGCCCCAAATTCAACCCTATACGGCTCGAATTCTCCCAATAATTTGAATCCACGGTAAAAAGTTCCATCCCTGTCATGCTCCTTGTCGAACCGCTTCCCCATCTCAATTCCGAACTTCGTTGACTTCATTTCATACTCGTTGTTTTCTTTGGCCCATTTCAAGTAAGCAGTAAACACGTCCTTTGCGCGTACTTTCTGCGGCGTGTTCGTAATCTCGCAGCACGCATCCAAAAACCCGCTAATTACGTCCATCTCTCCCCTGTACTCGCTTGTTGACGCAAGCACGGCTGCGGGCGTTTTCAGGCCCTCTCTCTGCCACAAAAGACAGCCGTCAACGGCCCATTTAAGGATTCCGGGAAGCTCCTGTTTCAGTTTGTGCTTGAGGTTTTTGTCCATGCGTTCATCTGGAATGCGAACGGTAAACGGTATCAGCCGGATGCGAGACCAGATTCCGACATCGGTGCCGCGTATCACCGGCTTGTGATTTGTGGACATCCACAGCTTGAACTCAGGGTAAAACTCGAATTCGTTTTCGTATTTTTTCGACGCTGTGACCTTGTCCCCGCCGGTTAGCTGTTTTAGAAGCCCCTCGTTGAGCCGTACGCCCTCGTTTGGCTCGCTGGATGTAACTAGGCGGGCTCCTTTCAGGCGCGCTATATCGCCCGTTGGGCCGCTTGATGCTTGTTTTACCATGATTGTCTCCGGCTGTATGTTCGTCGCATAGTCGCCGAGAGCGTCACTGATAATGTCCAGGAACGTAGATTTTCCGTTCCTGCCTGTTCCGTAGCAGAAGAACGCGCAGTCTTCCTTGGTTGATCCGGTGAGCGAGTACCCGATTGATTTTTGCATATAGTGGATCAGCTCCCGGTCTCCGTCAAAAATATCAAGCAGGAATTGGTCCCACTGAGGGCAATCTATTTTATCCGTGTACTCACAGTTTGTAATTTTGGTGATAAGCTTGTCTTTGCTGTGCTGCATTAAATCGCCTGTCCGCAGATTTATGATTCCGTTTGGTGTGTTCAGCAGCGATGTGTGGGCGTCCAGCGCGTCCGGCGTGATAGGCGCCCGATGCTGCGCCTCTTTAATCATGGCGTCCTTGGACCGGCTGCTGCGTGACTGTTTCAGGTGTTTTGTGAACGCTTTTTCCATCTCGTCAGGGTCAATGCTTTCCGGCGCATTATCGACGTAGAACTTCATGTCGTGCTTCATTTCCTCCACGACTTCGTCCGCCATGCGCTTAATTGTGCCGGTGACGTCGTAGCACCACTTTCTGCCGTCGTAGTAGATCCAAGCCTTGCTTGCGTAACTGTAGCGAATGCTCTCGCCGAACGTATCCGAGAATCTCTCTGCGTTTCCAGTGTCGTCAAAGCTATAGAGCTTCTTTTCCTTCCGGCTTTTTACGGGCGCTTGTCCGATGGTGATCTGATACTCGGCTTTCGGCTGATACGTTTTATTGCACCCATGGATTGCTTTTCTCAGGGTGAGCGCTCCGTAGGTGCTTCCGGACTGCTTCCTGTCCCACTTCTCACGGCAGAGACCAGAGGACCGGAACAGCTTGTCCATCAGCTGCTCGTCGCATTGACACCAGAACGCAAGCATATTGCACAGCCCTAGATCCGCCTCCGACTGCGACGTGTAGAGCGCCTCCCAGTTTCCTGCGTATAACTGCCTAAACGCGTCTCCCTGCCTCGATCGCTCTGCCAGTCGTATGACCTCTGCCTCTGACAGATTGAGAGGAAGCGGGGCGATGATACCAGTCGTTGGCTCCGTGCCGCCGCCGATGTATTTTTCATGCAACGGTTTGATCGACTCCGTGCAGTCTGTGATCTCCGCGCAGTCAGATGCGATATTTCCAGTCATGATAAAAAACCTGCCGGACTCATACATCTCTACGTTTTTCTTGCGACGGCCCGCCGGGGGAAGGGACCCCCGGCAGATGATATGTATCCCATGACCGCTCTGAGAGTACTCTGCGTAGGTGTGCAGGCCATAGATAAATTCAGCGATGATATTGTCTGCGTCGCCCAGCTTATAGTCCTCTATCGCGTCCTCTGCTCCGTCAATGTCGACCCCAAAATACCCACCGTAGAACATGAACCCAATCCCCGAGAACCGTGTGGAGGCACTTACCGCCGTGTTAAAATCGCACCAGGTGTCCTGGTTATTGCTTTGTGCAGATCCGCCCGTGATGGCGTTTATGGGGATTTTTTTTATTTTCCCAGGCCTGCTATCATCCGGGACTGACTGCCAGCAGCACCACTGTCGGAGACCTTTTAGTTCGGACGGAATATGCTCGTACAGCGGAACCGCCCCCTCTCTGATTTATTAAAACGGAAGCTCTCCGTCATCGTTTGGCAGTTCGGTGAATTCTGCTGCAGCCTGGTCCTTCCACACGTGGCGGCACTCCGGGTGCTTCGACTCATTGACCCATTTGACCTTGGCCTGCGTCTTTCCCTTGTACTCCTCGTGCTCAACCGTGATTCTGACGCACTTGCCGCCGAGCTCTTCGCACCACTCAGCGAGGGAGGCGTATTTTTTTCCGTTCGGAAGCCCAGCTGATTTTGAGAGCGCGTTGATCTGCTTCGAGCTATACCCTCCGAGCTTGACGTCCGCAGGCGTTGGCTCCTTCCGATGCCAGAGCTTGTGCCAGATGTACTTATTTTTGCACGGCTGCTCGACGTCGTTCCGGGCAACCATAGTCACGTTGATATAGACCGTTCCGGTCGTCTGCACGGTGTCTTCTCCTGCGTATTTGATAATAGCTTCGTATTCACCAATAGGCAGGATCCCGCCCTCGTCTACGTCTGAATAATCTGTGGTAAATTCCATATTAAATGTCCTCCTGAATAATTTTTAATGCGTCCTCGATACTACGCGCGACACCAGCGCGATGCCCCAACTTTCGCATTGTATTGATAAACTTAATTTGCTCTGGTCTTATTCGCCCTTTCTCGGTTTTTACTTCTATGAAAGCTATGTAGCCGTGTCCGATAAAAAGCAGGTCGCTAGTGCCTTTTGGTAGTCCGCTAGATATGTGCCTCCCGTCCTTTGTGGTGAATTCCCCGACGTTAAGACGGAGGGTCACGCCGTGATCAGATAGCGCTATTTGGATTAAGTGCATGATATCGGTTTCTGTCATTTTCTGCCCTCAGATCCGATGAGCGGAAGATGCTATTTTGTCTATGCCCCAACCACGCCTCAGTCGCGCCGAAATAGTAGACGGATTCATCCCAAGCGTTCTCGCCCATTCGGCGATGGTGTGCGTTTCTCCACGAAACGTCTCTAGGTGACTGCTGGTTTTATTGCCTTGTTGCTCCTCCATCGTTATCCATTGGCAGTTGCTCGGTTCGTAATTTCCATTAACGTTCATGCGATCAATCGAAAGGTTTTCCGCGTATCCATTGTTAACCGCCCACGCATTGAACGGCTCAAATTCGAGCCATTCTTCGCATACCCTTATGCCCCTACCACCATATTCCGGATAATTTTCTGACTTAGCGTTATAGCACCTAGTTTTCATGTTTGCCCACGTTCTGTAGATTCTGCTGTGACTCAAATTGTGGGTTCTGGCGCGTTCGCCCGCAAGCCTTCTGTTGCATCCGCAGCTTGTGGTCTGGCCTGCCCTTAAATTTGTGCCTTTTACGACACAGGTGCCTCCGCACTCGCACTGGCACTGCCACCTCGCCCTGTTGTCTGGCGACGGAGCTCTTTTTATTACTTTAAGCTTTCCAAATTGTTGATTCGACAGGTCTATGGCTTTGCTCATTTATATAAGCCCCCTTCTCTTGCTTTGATAATAGGCCCAGCCCCTCTTATATCCGTGCGTTTCTGCATACGCTAGAAGCTCCTGCAGCGTTCCGCATTCCTCTGGTGTTGAGTAATCAAGCACGATGCCGGTTATCTGCTCCAGACGGGCTTCCTTAATCTCGTCAAGCGTCCTTTCTTTAGTCGGATATATAAACCCGCACTTCGGGCAAATTGGCGCAAACTCATGCACAGTTAAGCACTCTGGGCATTGCCTGATTTTTACTTCCGACTCCTCTTTTTTCTTTCCGGGTTTCTTCGGCGCCAAGTCCCACTCCCTGTCCTGGTCTGGGAGGCCGAACCGTGCATAATTTCCGACGTGGTCAATGATTACGGCTCGCTTCCCGGGTTGGTATCTCATGCACCGCATGGACTGTTGAATGTACAGCGTGAGTGATTTTGTCGGCCTGAGTAAAATTGATGTGCTGCAGTCCGGCACGTCGAACCCCTCCGAAATCAGATCGACGTTGCACAGTATCGTGATATCGCCGGACCTGAATTTACCGACTATGTCATTTCGCTCTGTGCGTGGCGTCTCTCCGTCGATGTGAGCCGCCCTAATCCCAACTGCGTTAAACTGTCCGGCCATCGCCTTGCTGTGCTCTATCGACGCGCAATAGCATATGGCTTGCTTCCCGTCGGACAGCTCACGGTAGTACTTAATCACGTCACCATAGATCGTTGACGTACTGAGCGCTTTCACGACTTCCTCCGTGACGTACTCACCGCGCTGCACGTGCAAGCCAGTAAGATCTGCCACGGTCGGGGCGTAGTACTCGTATGGCGCCAGGAATTCGTTTTCGATAAGCCACTTCGTGCTTACGCCGATGACCAGCTTGTCGCTCACATCCCCCAGCCCACCGCCGTTGAGCCGAATTGGGGTCGCCGTGAAACCGACTATTCGTGCGCTCGGAAAAGCGTCGAAGATCGTTCGATAGCTACGGGCTAGTGCGTGATGAGATTCATCGCAAATAATCAGCGCAGGCGCGTGTATTTTAGAGGTACGCCTACAAATCGTCTGGACCATCCCCACGCGGCAGAGGTCCATATTCACCCCCCACCACTCGAATGTTTCTTTGATCTGAGAGCAAAGCTCATCTCGATGTACGATGAACAAGACTCGGTTCCCCTTGTCCGTTGTTCTCTTTGCGAGCTCTGCGGCGAGGCAACTTTTCCCTCCTCCGCACCCTAAAACCACACAAGGGGAGCGAAACCCCTCTTTATAAGATTGCTTTACCCGATCAATCAGGTTGTTTTGATACGCCCGAAGCGCGTTAGGCATTGCATTTCACTGTCCTTTTTTGTTGCGATGTTTTTGAAATCCTATCCATTGTCCAACTTCGGTTCAACCTGCCACTAATTGTTGCGTAAGAAATTCCTATAATTTCTGCCCACTCAGCAACCGTGTGGGTCTCATTGTTGTAGCTAACAATTCGATTGTTCCTTGTATTGTTTTCCTGCATCTTCATCGTTGCCCATTGGCAATTCAACGGCTCGTAGTTTCCGCTAGAATTTATTCGATCTATGGTCAGCGTGTCTCGATACCCGCTTGATAGAGACCATGCTTTGAAGTTTAAATAATCAGCTTTCCATTCTTCGCATACGGTGATCCCGCGACCTCCATAGTTTGAATAGCTTTTGCACTTTGGATTGCCGCAACGCCTCAGCATGTCTTTCCATGTCGTATACAGCCGCTCCTTTGAATGCCCGCGCGCCGAATAATATAAGCACCCACACGAGGTTGTGTGTCCAGTCTTCAGGCAATGCGCAGAAGCAACATGTGTGTTTTCACACTCGCATTGACACAACCAATAAGATCCATTTTTGTTAATATGATCGAGGCTAATGACTTCTAATTTTCCAAACCTTCGTCCCGTTAAATCAATCAAGTTTCCGTTCACTTTCTTTCCCTCCTACGCAACGAAGACTGGAACGCCTGTCGCCTCCTGGACCCTCCTCTTGAATCCTTCTGCGTCCCCATTGCTGCTCGACAGATGGATCAGCCATATCTCAGAACAGCGTGACAGGTCGTTTGCCTTGAGTAGTTCGATGCAGTTCTCG
>JBAXYW010000259.1:0-6177 GCA_041670605.1 Lentisphaeria bacterium | reverse complement strand
AACTTCAATTTTTTAAGTTAAGTTAGCGCGGATGGGCGAGGACGCTGGCGCTCCATAGCTCGCGCCATTTTTTTGAGACGCATGACAAAATGATCCTAATCTCCGGCTAAATTGTTTAGCTTGTGGACTCCAATCCACAACATGTTCGTCCGTGTGTCCATTTTGCCACAATCGAAAGATTTTCCTGAAAACTCCTCCTTCAAATCCGTATTTTCCTTTTGAACGGCATGTTCCCACGTTTAGTGATTATATTATCAAAAAGTGAAAATATAGTACTTGCCGGGTGCTTTGCCAGAATGCTTCCCTCCGCGAATGGAAACAAGCTTTCTTCGGCCAGGCAAAGAGTCGGTGATTTTCCGCAGTCCCTGTTTACCTCAGAGTTTTTCCTATGCCAAAACAAGCCAAGCAGATCGACATGAGTTTCTCCGGCGACAACCGTCTGGCATCGTCCATGCTGAAAGGGGAATTTCAGTATTACTTGGAATGCGACAGCCCTTTATCCTGTCAATCTTTCAGCGCCTCTCTGGCATTGATCAATGATCTCGGCAAAGAATTTTCCCAAGAGAAACGTCTCTTTGGCTGGATGTTAACCGACCGCATGCTTTCCGAACATTGCCATGACCCGGTGCTGATGGCCTCTGCACTGGCGGAAAGTTCCGGGAAACCTGTCATCATGGGAGTCTCCGGACGCAGTGCTGATATGGAAAGAATCAAAGGAATCCTAGCCGATGCCAAAGCAAAAGGACTACGCAATTTTCTGGCTGTGACCGGCGACCTCTGCGATCTCGAAGATGAACCGGGAAGCCCAAACAAATCCTATACCGACAGCGTGGAAATCCTGCATGCTGCCAGCGCCTTTGGAAAAGACCTCCGCTCTGGAGCCGTTGTCAACCCCTTCAAATATACCCCTCAAGATCAATGCCTGCAATACGCTAAAATGCTACGTAAAATTTATACCGGTGCACAATTTTTGATTACTCAGGCCGGCTGGGATATGAAAAAAGCTCAGGAGCTGCAGTGGTTTCTGCAGAAAATGAATCTTAGTCTGCTGGTGATTGCCAGAGTTTGCCTGCTCAGTCAGGAAGAAGCACAACAGTTAGCCGATGGCTTTCGCACCGGAATTATCCTCCCCATACCGATAGCATCGCTGTTTCAGCAGGATGCCAGAAATTCGGCGGCGGAATTCCAGCGCATACAACTGCAACGGGCGGCTTGGCAGATCGTCGGTTACCAGAAACTCGGCTTTGGCGCCATCCAGATTTCCGGCCTCCGAAGCGAAAAAGTTCTGGATGGTCTTTTTGCCAGTATCACTGAAGTTGAAAAGCAATGCCCGGATTACGACACCTGGCTCGATCTTTGGAATACTCAGTATGGCGATCTCAATCTAGCTCCATCCCTGAATCCTCACTATCTTTACAAGGGCCTGCTGCAAAAAGGCAAGCGGGATTTTGATCCGCAGAAATATCCAGTCAAGGGTTCCGCTTTACCATCGCCATCGCTTGCGGATTATTGTCGATACGCAGTGGGAAAACTACTGGACGATCCCGATAAAACCGCTTGGCCTTGGAAAACCCTGCGTTATCTCTTCCGCCTGCCAATAGAAAAACTGTGCCAACTGGCGCCCTGTTTTTACTTGGACAATTCCCCCTGCCCCAAAAAATTGCGCTGGGGTCCCTGCGGCGGTACTCAAGCCGACGGGCGCTGCGAAAATGGGCACTCGCCATGTTTTTTCCATCGCATACTGCATCTGGCAGCACGTTTCAATGATTATCAGGCACTGGAAACGGCCTGCAGCAAAGCAAAATGTACCCTCCCGGTAAAGCCCTCACCCCATGACTGAAGACCTCTTCTTTGCCAAACTCTTTCCCAGACTCCCCGATTGCCCGGATTCCGTCGTGATTCCGCCGGGGGATGATTGCGCAGCCGTGCGCTGGCACAACCATACCCTGATGCTGCTGGCCGTCGATCAGGTCGTCGGAAATCGGCATTACATCAGTAGCGGAGCAAACGCCACGCCCCCTGAGCTGGCCGGGCGAAAACTCCTGGCACGCAATCTGAGCGACATCGCCGCCATGGGAGGAAAACCCCTGTTCTGCCTGCTCGGAGCCGCATTCAAAAAAGGCAAACAAGAAGCATGGCTGAACGCCTTTTACGACGGCATCATTAATACCGCTCGGGAATATGGTGTCGCCATGATTGGTGGAGATTACGTTTCCACCGAACACGACGATGTCGCCAGCCTCACCATCATCGGCGAAGTCGCAGATCATCAGGTCCTCCGCAGAAGCGGTGCACAACCCGGAGACTGGCTCTGCCTGACCGGAGCCTGCGGAAACTCCTTCACCACCGGCCACCATCTTAGCTTCCAACCGCGCTGCCAGGAAGGGGCATGGCTGGCAGAGAGACATTACGCCAAAGCCATGATCGATATCAGTGACGGCCTCCTGCTGGATGCTTCCCGTATCTGCCGAATGTCCCACTGCGGACTCCAACTCAATCTTCCGGAAATCCCCCTGCGGACTGCGGATACCACCCTACGCCAGGCTCTGTCCGATGGCGAAGACTTTGAACTGCTTTTTGCCGTCGCAAATGCGACGCTCTCCACGCTGTTGACCGAATGGCCCTTTCCTGACACTCGACTGACCCCCATAGGACGCTTTACGACCCAAGCGGATATCGTCGATTCAAATGGGCATAAAATTCCCATCTCAGGCTGGGATCATCTGCAGAATTAAATAGCAAACCTTTTTTTGATATTGCCCTATGTTGTTCAAAAGTAAGCAAACGGATGCGACGCTTGAGTTCGGCAGGAAACTTGCCAGCCTTCTGAGTCCCGGCATGGTCATCGCACTCTATGGCGACTTGGGCTCCGGCAAAACAGTATTAAGTCGCGGGATTGCCCGCGGGCTCGGCGTCACTTCTCCGGTGACCAGTCCAACTTTTACCGTCGCCCAAGAGTATACACTGCCGGAGCAACGCTATCTATATCACTTGGATATGTATCGGATCGATGACGAAAACGCCGCCCTGGCTTTCGGTATCGACGAATTTCTTTTTGCACCCAACGCCATCACCATCGTTGAATGGCCTGAACGAATCACGGGACTGTTGCGGCCGGGTCAACACCTGATCAATATACAAATGCAACATGTGAA
Organism: Lentisphaeria bacterium; assembly: GCA_041670605.1. Classification (GTDB taxonomy): domain Bacteria; phylum Verrucomicrobiota; class Lentisphaeria; order Oligosphaerales; family Oligosphaeraceae; genus JAQVUB01. The sequence continues at coordinate 3,022 of JBAXYW010000259.1, read as the reverse complement.
CGAAAAACAACGCAACCTTGAAATCCCAGATCCCATCGCTCAGTCACTCTGCCGAATCGGCCTGCCCGAGGGAATCTCAGTCTCGTCAGCTTTGAAGGAGACCTTGTTATGATCCGTGCCGCTCTAGACTGTTCCTTGGGCTGTGCCCTGGCCATCCGCCAAGATCAGACCTTATTATGCTCGGAATTTCTGCCCGGCGCCAGTCGTGAAAGCGACCGCTTCCTAAGCCAATGGCTGGTAGACTGCTTCCAGCGCCAGCAACTCGAAGTCACCGATGTCCAACACTGGACCGCTGGTACCGGGCCGGGCAGTTTCGCCGGCCTGCGCTGCGGCATCGCTTTACTGAAAGGGATCTGCCAGACCAGTAAGGCACACCTGCGCGGTGTCCCCAGCTGTTATGCGCTGGCACGCAACATTTCCGACCCGCAAGCTGGGCAACATATTGGAGTACTTCATGACGGACGCTGTGGTCAAGTCATCCTGACTCGCTTTACCGTGACAGACGATCTGGATACCGTCTGGCAAAGCGACCCCGTTCCTCTTTTTCCAGAAGAATTACTGCACAAAGAATCTCTCTGCGACCGCTGGATATGCCTAAACAACCTGCAATTGCCGGAACTCCCTGCCGAACTGCTCAGTGCTCTGCAGCAAGTGGATCACCTGAATGCTGCTTTCCTGCTGGAAGCAACAGCATGGCCTTGGCCGAACAACCCGGCAGAACAAGAAAAATCCTGTGAACCGCTCTATGTCCGCCAAGCCGTCTTTGTCAAACCAGCTCCCCTGCGTACCTGACAACACATTCTACGCAGAGGAGACTGCCCAGCTTGCCGTCGCTTCAGAAATTGGTCAGCAGTTTTGCACCCGGCCTGGCCTGGTGCACTTCCTGCAATTTGGCCTGTGCGGAGCCCAGTTGATCCAATATCCAGGAATGGCAATGAGGCTGATCATGCTCCATCACATCATATATAATAAATAACCCTGCCTTACTGTAAACCGGCAACACCCAACCCGGACAATGCTCACAATAGCGCGGGCATACGCCGGCATCATTATCCATCGCCTTGCTTAAGCTTGGACAACGCGTCATGATCAGCTGCAGACAACCATCCTCAAGAATCATTTCCAGACCACAATTTTCCTCGCGCCGGATTTTCACGTAATAATCATAGACGCCCTGCAATCCCTGCTCCCTGAAGGCCTGCAAACAGTGAAATTCCTGTTGTTCGGATATCGCCTGGAAATAATCCTCCAAGCCTCCATGAGCATCAAGATATTTAAATATTTCATTATAGAAACGAACAAAATGGTCACTGGGAATCATGCTACTTCTCCTTCCGGTAAAAGCGCTGAACGCACTGCCCTTCCGCAAGAATTCGAGTCTCCGTCGCCCAAGGCGTACCATCGCATAAGGCGTCATTGAGATCCGTCGTCGAACGGCAAAAGTGTTTTGAAAGCGGCAAACCCAATTTTCGGATATGAGCAATAGCGGGGCACTCGCGAAGCGTCAGGATGATTTCCTGGCCGCTCACTTTTAAATCGAAATCAGCTCCTTCCCGGTTGTAAAAATACGCCAGATGTTCGACCAGTTCGGAAGGATCATCCCTTTTCAGCTTTTCGTGGATAGACGCATAGACCTTCGTTCCTACATTATGCAGGATTTCGCTCAAGGCCTGTTCACCATACCGATCCGCGACAAAGTCCAGCGCCAAACTGGTGCCGCCATGAAAATCCTTATGCATTTCACCCGTTTCTCGATAGCGCAGCATTTCAGTCCAGCTCCTCTTTCATACGTTCCACACAGTCATCAATTTGAGCTTTCCGGCTCTCCGTCAAGACACTCATATCCTGAGCCAAAGTTAATGGCGAAGAAATCAGCCCAAGTTTGCATAAAGCATATTTCTGCCCGTTCCAGACGGTGCTCAGATCAATCCCATAAACGCCGTGAAACAACTCGATAAAACGATTCTGCAGATGCACTGCCTCTGCATAATTCCCCGCCTCAACCGCTCTGGCGATGCCAACCATAAACTTGCTGCCAAGCGCCCCCATCCCGCAAACCATACCATCGCAGCCGGCAAACAACGCCTCGTCAACCGCCCATTCCTGCCCCTCACAAAGCAAGGTCGAAAAACCGCGTTCCTTCTTCAATAAAAGCAATTCACGCCGTAGCCACATGTTACTGGCAGAATTTTTGATGCCCTTGAGGCGAGGATGTGCCATAATCGCAGCAAACTGATCCAAGCTCAGGTTTTTATTGTTGTTTGGAGGACAGTGATAGTAATACACCGGACGATCAGCGCTATCAAGCACCTGCAAAATCGACTTTACCGGGTCCAAGGCACTGGTCGCTCCCGGTAACATGAAGACATAACTATCAAAAGCATATTTCTGATAGCGTCGCATATTGTCCAACGAAAGTGGTAAACTGGTGGCATTGATGCCAACGAGAAGTTCACTCTGATTTGCAACCAGACGGCTGCTTTCAGCCACCAGTTCCTCCTTGAAACTATCACTGAAACTTCCCCATTCCCCCATCGAACCAAGAATGAAAAAACCCGATACCCCATGCCGCAGATTGCGGGTATAAATCCGTGCCAGGCCTTCCCGGTCCAGTCGACCATCCGAAAGCAATGGAGTTATGGTGGCGGAAAAAACTTTGAAACCCATGTCAGAAGATCCTTTCTTTATGAAACATTCACATCAAAACAGTGATTTACACAATACCAGCCGTTACAAACTCTTTGAAAAACACGTCTTTAATATGTTGAACTTATTTGACAAGGGAAACTATAACAGATTTTTTTTTGAATGCAACTTTTCTTCGAATGCAATTCCCAAAAGTTGGTAAATTGCACTCGTATCTTAGAGCCTGTCCAAAAAGATATCAAGAATTGTTTTATCCGCAGATTACGAAGATTTTAATGATCGTTTGTAACTATTCAGATACCCCACTGGCTTCTGCGAGCTTCAGTCCGCTCCCCAGAATGTAGCCGGAGCTTCCAGCTCCGGACCCGCTCCCGTT
>JBAXYW010000258.1:0-6231 GCA_041670605.1 Lentisphaeria bacterium | reverse complement strand
CTTTAAAATGTCCTGGTTTTCTCTTTATGCAAACGAAGGACATTAAATGAACTCAAAATTTAGGCTCTGCGTAATCGGCCAGTCTTTCCTGGAAGTTCTGGTACTGCTTGTCGTTTGAATGAGGTTTGTTGAAATGGTTAGGAACACGCATAAACAAAGATGGACAGGATGGACAAGGGCCTCCAGGACTGAACGATTAGCAAAGACAGTGTCACTGCAATTTCACAGAGGTACAGTTCGCTCAAGTTACATAACCCGGACAGAATGCACGGGTTATGTCTGAGCCTAAAAAAAATTGGAAGGCTGAAGGCAAAGCCCCCAGCGAATGACCTTGATTTGAAAATGGACATGGACTGTGGTTTACCCACAAATTCTAGTGAAGATCCAATTATTTTTGCGGAAAACAATCAGGCCATTACCCGGATGATGAAAAATCATCTTCACCGGAGCGATCCGGTGCCACAAAAAGAAATTGATCACGTGTTTGACGCAACCGTCATTCCTGGGACTGTTTCCGGTAAGCTCACATTAGTTTCCAGAGATGAAAAATCAAAACTCACCTTTATTTCTGACCGTAAAAACCTTTACTGTGTATTCATCTGGGAAGGAAATTGTGGTAAAAAGTCCGATGTCGCATCGCTCGAATTTATTTATGGTGAACAATCTCTTTTCGTCGGCCAGGAATGGTCTGCCTCTTTGCTTATCGAGATCAACAGATAAGAAGATCATTCACCGGAAAATGCCTGGATTATTCCGCTGAACCGGGGTTCCCCTTTCTGCCTATGGCGCAACCCACAATTTTTTATCCAGCCAAAGTTGAAAACGTATGGGAAAACATGATGTTATGTTGGTTCAACGGGCCGTTTCAATGACCACCAGTGCATAGCCGTAAATTAACGGCACTTTGATTTTGCAATAATCATCATCGAGGCTGAAGGGTAGCGGTTCCCGTTTCGGGGCAAGGTAAACCCGGGAAACTTGTTTTCCGTCCATACGTAGCGACAACTCTGTATTAAGCAAAGTGGCTCGATCCTCGAGGGCAATGGTTTTTCCCCGCAATTCAGGGGTATATGCGAGAATATGGATCAACTCCATCGTGCCATTCTGCTGCACGAAAGCTCTGGCGAAGCTGGGAAGAGTGGGGGCTTTCAGTTTCAGGCGGGGGCACAATGCCTGAATAATGTTTCCGAGCAGCCTGCGCAGCTGATAAGGGGAACGATTGTAATATCCGGCAAATATCTTGCCGCTGATGCAGGCAATACGGTCTTTCATCGTGAGGAAGGGAATGCCGGTTTTTTTCTGCGGGGGTGTGTAAAAATTGGCATGCAATCCGTCCCATTCCTGATTGTGATAGGGTTTGACCACTTCCATTTCGATACAGGCACCCGTTTTGGCTTTTACCTGCACACCGTCCGCATAAACCGATAAAGGCATCGGCGGCAGACCATCGGCCAGGCGACCTTCCGGATGAAAGTAATAGGGTGAATATGGCATAGGGCTAAGATACTCAACCGGCCACTCCGGCAGAAGAAATGCACGACCCTCCGGATTCAGTCCGGATTCCCCGCTGGCGATGACCGCTCCCCCCTTTTGAAGGTGTTCTGTAATCTGCCGGCCAGTTTCAGATGAAAAGCGGATGCTGTCCGGACAAATCAGCAGATCATAGGATTCCCAAGAGGACGCTTCGGTGACGACATCGAATTGAATTTTGAGTTCGGAGAGCATGCGCGTGGCTGCCTTCAGCGACGGGTCTGATCGCAACTCATTTCCGCTTTTCGGGAAAATGACAGCGATTTCCGGGAGGTTGACGGCGTCATCGCACCAGAAATCATACTCCTGCATCTTTTTATAGATGGAACGGATCAGATCAAAGACGGGCTGATCCATGTCACCGCGGGGATGAAAATGCCCGCCCACTTCGGGTCGCATTCCGTTGGCCAAGCCATAAAACAGGTCATACTCGATCCCTTCCTCCTTGCGCAGGCCACCAAAATCTCCCCATTCATAAAAACGTCCGGTCATATTCAGAACAGGATTCCCCCTGGCTACAGTACGCAGATAATGCGCCTGCACTGGAAGGAATTCATAGCCAAGAGTTGCTGATGTGGGGAGGCTTTCGCATTCCAGCTGGGTATCATATCCGATCATTTCATCGACCATACTGCCATTCAGGAAGAAAAGAGCCTCGGGCCGGATGGATTTGATCAGATCATGCAATTCGCGCGCCAGGCGCAGAACGGAATGACCGGTGAACTTTTCGAGTTCGACGGGGTTGTTGAAGTCGATTCCTTTCTCTTTCATTTCCCGGACACAATATGGGCAGATGCAGGTTAACTGGTTGCTCATGCAATCGAAGAAAAAGCCATCGACGGGATATTCTTCGGCCATTTCCCGCACCATGTTTTTCAGGTGTTCCCGAAACGGTGAATTGTAACAGGTTGTCCTTGCATAGGGGGTGAGCCGATACTCGTTCAGACAGCGCCCATCCGGGGCAATGCGCATCCAGTCCCGGTGCCGGAGAAGCTCTTCATCACTCAATCCGCCGTTGAAATAGGCACTGATACGGATTCCTTTGCGATGACAGGATTCAGCAATTTCTCTGAACAGGTCGTATTGCAGAGAAGGGTGCCGGTAACCGAAACGTGTATTGTAATAAGCATTCCCTTGATTGCATCGCGCATGCCAAGTGAGAAAATCCACACCGCATGCTTTGACATTGTCCGTGAATTCCTCAACCTGAAAATTTTCCCCGACATCCGGAATCAAAGGACTGGTATGAAAATCGTAAAACAGGGCGTACCTGATTTTTGCCATATTGGATTTTCCTTACTTGATGCTAACTTGTCAAATTCATTAATGGAATGATTGTCTAATCTTCCGAGATGTTTTGCTGTTGATTTTAGCGGTCGATGTTGAGGATGCGGAAGCCATATCCTTCGACAAGGATGGGCTTTCTGAGATCATGACTGCCGGTTTCCGGCCAGACATCACGAGCATTCAGGGAAGGAAGCTTAAGCCGGTTTGCATCGAGCAGGGTCTCTTTTCCGGTTTTGGTCAAATTTGCCAGAATCAGCACCAGCTTGTCTTGTCCTGCAAACTCGTAGTAACTGATCGCGATATCCGGTGTGGATCCGGTGATTTCCTTCTGTTCGTAATATGGCCGGAAGGTGGCTTGGTCCAGGTTCAGCGCATCCATGGCCGGCCACATTCCCTCGATACCGGGATATCCGCCGCCGGAAATCGGTACATCATGCAGGAGGCACATGGTAATCATGGCTCTCGACGCATTAAAGCGCTCCTTGAAAGTCTTTCGAAGCCCCTTGCGGAACCAGTCCTTGATCTCAGGATTCCACTGCAGCACGGACAGAAACTGTACCGCCACGCCAAGAACTTCACTGTTGTAGTTGTAACGCCATACTTCAGGGGCGGAAAGCTCCTTGTCTTCAATATACACATTGTAATTCCGGGCAATGGCGTGCATATATTCCTCACCGGGATTGACAATGTCCACAAAACTCATATATGCCGGATGAAAGGTGCGCCAGGAATGAATATACAGATATCCGTTTTCATCCCGTTCCCGGATGATTTTATACAGGCGTCGGTACAGATCGCGCACTCCGAACACATTGACAATATTCACTGCGCGATCCCGGCTCAAAATATTTTTCAAAGGAATCCGGTTGTATGGAATATCCGTGGCTGCGTCTCCCCCAAAATCAAAGTAAATTCCCTTGAACGCGAATTCATCCATGTTTTTTGCCGTGTACCAGGTGATATAATCGCGGAACCCCCGGTGGTTTGGGCACACCGGCACGCCAAAATAATATTGGGTACCATCCTTATCTTTGAGATAGCTGATTTTTGAGATTTCACCATGTACAGGGCGTGCCCAAGACTTGGCAAAATAATCATGAATGGCGTTTTCCCCGGGGATGATGTTGTTGGCGCAATAAGGGACACAGTCAACACCCTTGCCTGCGTAATGTTCAACAGCCTGTTTCAGGGTGACCGGATTTTCCGGCGTTGTTAGAAGGTAGCTTCTTTTGAATCCAGCAATAGCCTGTTCATGGCTCCAACCCCTGATGGCAAGATTCTGCCCAGGATATTCAAGCCAGCCCTCACTGTGAATCTTGCGCCAGTCCGGTCGAGGAGGCTTTCCGGGAGTGGCCATCATACATATGGTGTAGGAAACCGGTTCTGAAAATTGCACCTCGCCCCGGAAAAGCCAAGCGGTCAGTTTCCCCTGAGCACCCTCATGCTGTAATAGAAAAGGCTGCTGATTTTTATCGTAGACAAAATTGGTGTCATTGTCGGTGAATACACAGAAGCCCTGTTTTCCGGTTGCGGTGATCCCATGCGAAGCGGAAATATTTTTGCCTTGGTGCCAGTCTTGCTTTAGTTGTGGAGTCATGGCAACTTTGCATTGATCTTCCGGAATAAACACGCTGATACCCAGCTCTTTGGCAATAACTTGACCGCCTTGCGGGATCAGCTCAAAGTCCACCCTGATTAGCCCATCAAAATCAACCCTGCGCTGCCAGTCAAGTTTTACCCTGCCATCGGCTGATATGCATTGACCTCTGCTGCAAATCTGCCCTGGGGTTCTTTCTGTCTCAATCGTGCCAGTTGCCTGAAAGGCTGTCCCGTTCAGAGTCAAACCCGATGAATGCTCCATGACCAGTTGTCCCATGCTCCAAGCACGTACAGGAAAAGGTCCTGAAGCAAACTCATACTTGTGAAAGGCAGTTTCGAGCACAGTACCGTCAAATTGCAACGCTTTCCAGGGTGCTGGGATGTTTGAGTCAAGACCAAGCTGGTTGCCAAGAAAACTTCGATCCGGACTGGAAAAGCTTTTTTCAATGCGGGTCTCGGATGCTCCATCATCAAGAATGGCCAGTAGCTTGTATTCACCCTGGGGCAAATGCTCAAAAGCAACTTGCAGAACTTCCTGGTGCCCCTGCAGAACTTTTTCAGTCTGCCCGATACAACGCCCGTCCGCAGCAAGAAGCATGACTTTTCCGCGGAGTTTCCCCGCTTCGAGCAGGGCATCGAGTTTGGCGTCATTTTTACTGAGTTTGAAGCGGAATGCGATCTGGCGCTGGTCCGCATCGCATTCTGTTTCAAGGGTAAAAGATTCCCGGATATTCACCAGCGAAGCCCAATAATAATTTTCTCCTGTGATGGTAAGGCTGGTCAAGCCAGTCCAGGGGATTTTACCGGTGCTGCCTGAGGTCCAGATTTTAGATTGATCGTTGAGCAAATCGTTGGCTTTCAGTTCAAGTCCGGACAAAGCCTGATATTCCAGGATGCCATCTCCCAGCTTGCCTAGTGATTCCACGCGGGCGGAATTATCAGCAAAGACAAGGGTGCCGAAGGTTTTCTCGAAAGCCGTCTCTTTGCCTAATGTGCTCCAGGCAATCCAACGGTCGAATTGGTCGTCAATATCACGGGCGGAACGGCGGTGCAGACCGAAATTGGCCTGGAAACGGCCCTGATCCAAGAAAATTTCCTCCAGCGGGATGCACATTTCGGCGCTCCATCCGCGGTCAATGATTTTGGCGGCGTGCTGGAAACCACTCACTGGTTGCCAGTTTTTTTGCGGGTGCTGAAGAATTCCCCATGCCCCATTTGGAGCCAAGAAATACTGCCGATAATCATAGGGGCCTTTGCCGGTTTGCACAATGAATTCCACCTCATCACCCTGCCAGACTATACGGGATGGTGCATTCGCCGGACTGTCCAAAATCAGTTTTTCCTGTTCCTCTATTTCATAGCCGATATACAAGTATTTGTCATCTCTTTTGAGATGAATCCAGGCCGGATGTGTTGTGTAAATACTTTTTAAGGCAACCGAGATTTGCAATGGTATTCTAGAAGCATCAGCCCATTCGTCATGCGTCAACGCACCATCAAGCTCCACCGCCACCCGCAATGGTGGAACCGGAGCAAAAAATAATTCAGCTTTCAGTGCTCCCCCCGCATGTTTCAGAAAATGCTGCTTGGCTTCCGAATCCGTGAGGGCGTTAGCGAAAAACTCTACTTCGTCCAATGCTGTTTTATGGGTGTTTTTCACCCGCCAGAAAGACGTTGGCATAAAATAAAGCTCATGTTTTTCCTCCTCATTTCGGGTCATTGGCAGGCCATAGGTTTGAAGATGTTGTTTGCCGCCGTTGAAATAGATGACCGATTCTTGGTTGCTCCAAGAAAGAACAACATGATTCCAGTCTT
>JBAXYW010000257.1:0-6242 GCA_041670605.1 Lentisphaeria bacterium | reverse complement strand
GATGGCCCCCTATAATGATTGCCCTGGGCAAAATTATAGGTCAGAAAAGAGACTCGTCCTTCTCCCTTATGCCAAAATTCTATGCGGTATTTCCCCTGTGGAATTCTTTTTTTCCCGTAATACAAATGAGCATTACGCCCTGCCAGCTCCAACGCATATATGCCACTATGAATATTATCCTGCCCATCATCACTCTTTACCAGTACTTTGCCGATCCCGAGATTTACGGTCCAACCCACTGGCATTACGGCGTATGGACCAGCGGTAAATTCCCAACCGGCTTCAATTTTACTCATCAGATTATTGCTGTCGCTTTTGAAACACTTGACCGGATTTTCAAAGTCGCCGTTGCCTTCGAGAATATCTACTTCACCTGCAAACAAAGGAGTCATAGCCATAAAAACCGCAACCGAAGTCCAGCAGTACAAAAAACGACTATAACTCATTTCTTCAGACTCCTGAGGTTTTCAATTACTAGCGCCTCATCCTGAATATCAAACAACTCAAATTCGGGTGATTCCGGCGTCAGGCAGGATAACTTTTCGGCAAAATAATCGAACAAGCCGCGTTTCTGCAGATTCTGGGTCAAGTTGGCAATGCCGGAACGCATGTTTTCCTTCCGGGCGGCCTCGATCTCTTCTGGGCGGCCAAAAGTCAGCTGGGCAAAGCCTTGTGGGTTATGGAAATCGCTGCCTAAGAGAGCCCACGTGCTGTAATATTGATCTTCACTGTTTTTAACGTTACGACAAACATTGAAGCGCCAGTTAGCACCGACGCAGGCAGGGCGCATCAGTGGGTCGTCAACTGGTAAAGTGATGGTTAACAGCCATTCTTTGTCCTTTATTTCTACCTTTGTGGTCCAGTTGGTTTTCCAGTTACCATCCAGGCAGCGACTGTCATACATGCTGCCGTCAACTCCAGCTGCAAGTTGAAAGTAATTACCACTGGTTCCGGTAGGGTCAAGAAACAATTCAACATTATCTACTTTCGGCCATTGGCCGTGCGGAGGGGTGGGCAAATTCCGCAGCTTGGCAACCTGTGGGTCTTCGAGACGAAAATTAAAATAGACGAATTTTTCATCAAAATTCACCGAAAATGCAGTGCGAAATGGTATAACAGTCTGGTTGTCTCTAGCATATCGAAAACCTTCATACCATTGCCCAGCAAAGGCATACGCTAAGTTATTCTCGGCTTTGAGCAGTCCCGCCAGCAAGCTAAAGGCCAAAATGGTAGCTGCAAATTTTATTTTAGGCATATTTTTCTCCATACTGCTGATTATTTTAAGGTAAATTCAGCCTGTGCTCTGTTACCGCCAATCAGGTTGGTTGCCGTTAGAAGATACACGCCTGGCGGTAGGTTTAGAGCCGGAACAAATTTGCCTTCTTTACCGAGCAAGCGTTGTTGGTTGATGATTTTTCCAGCCTTATCACTGACGGTAAGTTGCAGCGGTGTTGATACTCCAGTGATCTGTATGGGCAATATCTCCCCATGCTTCAGTATCTGCTTCTTCAGTGTCAATTTCGGCGTTGCTGCTGGGGCAGCCGAGATCGCCAGAACCCGTCCCACAGCTGGCTCCAGCTCGACAGTGCACTTCTCAACCCGTCCCAGGTCGCGATTGGCGTTAAGGAGATCATAGACATATGCTGCCGACTGCAGCCGTATCACCCGGGTCAGATTTCCTCCCGTCGCGCTGTTTTGTTCTGAAGCGCTTTCCGCCCCCGCCTTGCTGCTGCGCGCCTGGCTTTGGCGGAAACGTGGTCCCAGCAAACAGAGATAGAAGGTGCCCTGATGTTCAAACAAATCGGCAGGCTGTCGTTTCCCCTGTCCGTCAAAGACTTCGACTGGCGGTATTACTCCAGCCAGATCAGCAAAAATCTTTAGCATACCGTTCTGTACTCCACTGGCAGCATTCTGGGAGACTTTACCGATAATGCCCGCCAAATAATCGGCCAGATAGACGGCGTGTCCTTGGCCGTAACGGTTGATATGCATTTTTTTGAACTCTCCGAAAACCTCTTTGAGGCTACTGCCATTTTTGTGAAACTTGGCATGCTCATCCATGATTCCGGGATTATGATCCGCCAGCAGCAGGCCGCCTCGCTGCACAAAAGCCTGGATGGCAGCTGTTTCAGTGGCAGAAAGCGCTTGCGAAAAGGGCAAAAACAGGATTTTTACTGATCCCGGCACTCCGGCATTCAGTTCATCCGGAGAAAGATAACGTCCTGAAAGTCCCACTGCTTGCAACAGTGCAAGGACATTACTGTGTGACATTCCCCAGCTGGTCTGGTCGGGATTAATCGTTGAGGCATGTAGACAATTGTTAGAATAATGAATGGCGATTCCAGGGTCATGGCGTCCGCCATTTCGTAACACCATGCCAATCCCGGATTCCTTGATTTTAACGATTTCCTCAGAGGCCTGCCGGAAATGCTCCAACAGTTGCAGGTCTGGACGAAAAACAGTAGCGTTAGAATAGGAACTACTGCTTTGCGTATTCCCCAAAGTCCACCAAAAGGCTCCACTCAAACCGTGAAACAAATAGCGCCATGGAGTCTGCCGCATCTGTTCCTCCCCCATTGTTCCTTCATAAGTACCGAACCAGGCACTCTTCAAGCTGCCAACTGGCATGAAACTCAGAGCATTGGCTTCGCGGGTAGTAAAGTAGGGAGCGCAAAACTCAAAATCCGGCAACATCTTGTAAAAGCAGAAGCCTCCATAGGATTTATCAATATTCTGCATGCCTTCCATACCGACTTTTCCGACGGGGTCGAAACGCCGGATCAAAGCCTTAGCCAACAAATGATAATGCCAGAATTGCTCTTCCATAAACAGTCGAAAATCGACCCACATCGGCACCTGTTTCTGCTCCAGAGCCGCATGTACCCCGACAGGCTGAATTTCTGCCCAGTCCTGATATTCGGTTTCATATTCGGCATTCAGAGCTTCCAACTTGCCATAAACGCGTTTGAGATACTGCTGAAAACGCTGAGTACAGGCCTGGCAGAAGCAGTTTTCTTCCTCAAAATTACGGGCGAGCCGGTTTTCATCTCCAAGGTTATAAAAAGCTACCCCTAAGCGTCTGGCCCCTTGCGCCAAGCCAGAAATGGAACCGCTCTCGGGGTTTCCGGAAAAGGTATAACTGTCTTCCGGGAAAACACCTTTCTGCAGATAATCTGGATAATAGGAAAAAATCCGGCAGTCGCCCTTGCGGCTGATGTTTTGTGGTCCCAGCAGGCGTGAGCAATAAGTCGCATAATGCATATCGGCTTCACGGATCGCCCTGGGCGCAAAATATTTGGCTTCCAGATTGGAATATTGCGCATGCACCTCCATAATCGTATCTACTCCGGCTTGTCGGGCCTGTTGCAGACTGATGGCAACCGCCCGGGATTGCTGCGTGACATTGGCCCAAGCGGCAAAGGAAAAATCTTTTTCCGCTGCCACAGTATTGAAATAGATTTTTTTGCGAGCTTCATCCAACAGTTTGCCTTCCTGACGCAACTGGCAGGAGAGCATCGCCATGGCACTCTGATGATGCTGGAAAGAAATATCCAGATTCAGCAGGGTCTCCGGCTTTGAGACTGATGTGGACTTTTGATAAAGCAGTTGTCCGTGAATATCAGTCAAAGTCACTAGCAGCTCACCGCTGAAGGCTCGGCAGAGGTATATTTTCCCGCGTATTCTCTCGTTCGGAAGCCAGCCGTCCTGCATTTGGAACAAGATTTGGAAAGAATTTTTATGGAAAGGTAGTTCCGCCAGCTGATAATCTAACACCTTTCCCATCTGGTCGCGCAATCGGAGCAGCAGCATGGTGGCGGTGGCCGGCAGTTCTTGAAAGGAAAGTTGCTGACTAGCTAATGCTGGCTCTTTCCCGCTACGGAGACACTCTCCGAAGACATCCAAGATTTCGTGCTCGAGAACCACTCCGTCTGCTATCTTCCCTGACAGTTTGACATTTCCGGAGCTGCCATCTACCGATAGCTGCAGTCGCTGCGGTTCAGCCAAATACCACAAGCATTTTCCCAGGAAAGCCAAGCAACAGTCATAATAAAGGGGGTCATCCGATTCAAAAGGTGTCAACGGCTCAATGCCACTGCCGTTGATTGAGTTCTTCGGGTATTCCAACTTTAACGCCCGTCCCTTTCCGTGTCGGGCTTCCTGAATCTGGGTATTTTGCAAGGCTGGAATGGCCGCCAACGGGAAGGGAAAATCATTAACCTCTTGCCAATCCAAAGGCGGGAAATCTCCCTGGCCATCCAATCCGATATACAAAAGAGATGCCCCTTCTGATAAGCGTTGCAGAAACGCTTTCTGGACGTCTTCCGGGAATGACTGCCAATTACTCTTGCCGATAAGCAGAGCCTGACATTCCGGCAATTGCGCCAGAATCGTTTCCAATTCCTGCTGATAATCTTGGCGAGACATTACTGGGGCGTAAGGTGGATTTTTTAAATTGGCATCTTTTGCATAGGGAGAGAACACCTCGGGATTCCAGACTGGCAGAAGCATTGGTTTAAAGTAGAAGCGTTGTTGCAGTTCCACCACTTCCCGCTGACCAATGCCAAAGGCGCTAACCAGGATCTGCAACGGCGCACCAGCCGGGCGAGACGCAAAATCAAAGTGTGGAGTCACCAGCTCTTCTCCTAGCTTCCGCCAAGGAATTTCACCATCTTGAGACCAGCCCAAGACCGACCGACCCAAAAGAACAATCATGCATAACAATACTTTTATCACAATACGAGCACTATTCATCTGTCGTTCCTCCAGATCCATTTTAAAATTTTGCTTTTGCTGTTTAATTGGTCAGGTTTTCACATGTATAAAAAATGTTTGCCTGTAATGTTAAAAAGAATTGCTTTTCCCTGATGCTTATTTACAAATGCTTACAGCTTTGGAAAATATCGATTCTATCAAAGTATTGGTATGACAACATGAATAAGTACTTGCCAGGCTTTCGTTTGCCGATAAAAAAATGCATTCCAAGCTGTTTGTAGTTTGCTTAGTCGAGATTGATGAAAGCCCTGAATTTCTTGAAAGTTCTACTGGCTCATAACAGAAACCCTTGCTGCTTTGGTAATCGGTATGCATACTGAGCTGCAGGTCAACCCTCCAGAGACTCAAGACGGGTACTGCTGGCCAAAATGCTGATCAAATTGACTGCAAAATATGAACTATTAATTGGCCGAATTTGATCATACTCACCTTTATCCCAATAGCGTTTTCCGCTTCACATGAAAGCATTATCTATTTGCAAACTTATAGAAGGCTGAACTACCTCCTGGATAAGTTTTCATGCTGTTACTTAATTCGGCATAATGTCCAAAACTGCTGGCTGAGCCGTCCAGATAAACTACATTAGCGCGGCCGGCATGCCGCAGGTCAAACTCTCCGCCTGCATAGTTATATTGAGTTACATACCCTTCACCATAATAATAGCCAATATTTCCAGTAGTTGCTGGTATTTTCATATCAGCAGCATAAGGTATGATTGAACACCTCTTGATCTGTTGTAAATTTCTCCCGTGAAAATGGCACCCACCCGAATAGAAACCCAACTCCAAGGCCCATCGTTTTTGATAATAGATTTGTATGCCTCGCTCTTTGCCGGGGCTCCAAGTCACTCCCTCTACTGCTGGACACATCCATGGGCTCAAACCAATATATGGCTTTAAAAGTGATGAGGTGCGACTGAGTGAAAGAGGATTTGGACACCAACTGGTAGCAATCCAATCCGTATTTTCTTCCGCATACATTAACATACCAACTCCAATTGTTTTGTTGTCGTTGGTACAGAAAATTGCTTTGGCTTTTATGCGTGCTTTATTCAAGGCCGGCAAGAGCATTGAGGCCAAGATGGCAATGATGGCAATGACCACTAACAACTCAATCAAAGTAAAACGATTTCGGTGAGACATGAGAACCTACTCCTTGCTTTTTATTTATACGGGGAGATAACTTGAGAGTACCGAGTTTGTTATAAAAAGGACATAACAATAGGTTACTACCGCTGCCATTTTTTGCAAATTCAGCTTGAAAGATTTCTGCTATATTTTTTCAAAATCAGCCGCTTTAACAGTTGTTTTCCGTCAAGCGGCACACTTTCCCCACTTGGTATCGGTATTTTGTCTGATGAATTTTGCCCAGATGTTATTTTCCTGCGTACCACGCAAAAATCCCGGGAGCGTATCGGTTAAACTTTGGGCAACGACCCATTCCGAAGGGACTCCATTCTGGTTCATTGT
>JBAXYW010000256.1:0-6262 GCA_041670605.1 Lentisphaeria bacterium | reverse complement strand
AGCTTCCAGCTCCGGATCCGCTCCCGCTCCCTCCCCAGAATGTGCCCGGAGCTTCCAGCTCCGGATCCGCTCCCGTTCCCTCCCCAGAATGTGCCCGGAGCTTCCAGCTCCGGATCCGCTCCCACTCCCTCCCCAGAATGTGCCCGGAGCTTCCAGCTCCGGATCCGCTCCCATCCCCGGCGGTCGCAAGCGACCGCCAACAGAACAGCAGATGTGCCTTGGTTTTTCGAGATGAAAACGAACCGCGTTACTGGATGCCGGCGAAAACGCCGGCGCTCCATATTCCCGCCCCCGCACCTCCCCGTCCGTGTCCATTCGGCAAAAGGACTATATATTATGTATTCAAGCTCAGTCACCAATCTTTCAGGTACCTCATGTCACTTTTTGCTCAACTTCCATCCGACTGGCAGCAGGTTCTGCTACCTCTTATCAATCCGCAGCTTTTTTCGCAACTCGAAGAATTACTAGCCAGGGAAGAGAAAAACAAGCCGATTTTTCCGCCTGTTGGAAAAATCTTTGCCGCATTTCAATGCACTCCGTTTCAAAGTGTCAAAGCGCTGCTGCTGGGTCAGGACCCCTATCATGAACCCGGCCAAGCCTGCGGACTGGCCTTTTCAGTGCCCAATAATGTGCCGCCGCCGCCTTCGCTACGAAATATTCTGAAAGAATACTGTTCCGATCTGGCTCTGCCGCTGCCAAGTTCGACCTCGCTCGAACCCTGGGCTCGACAGGGCGTATTGCTTCTCAATAGCGTCCTGACCGTGCGCTGCGGAGAAGCCAATTCTCACCAAAATCAAGGTTGGGAAACCTTTACCGATGCCGTCATTAACGCCCTCGCAAAACGCGAAAAACCACTAGTTTTCCTGCTCTGGGGAAAAAGTGCTGCCAACAAAAAAAAAGGTCTCGATTGCACCCGTCATATCATCCTGGAAAGTCCACACCCCTCCCCTCTCTCAGCCTATCGTGGCTTCTTCGGTTCCTGCCCTTTTAGCAAAACAAATACTGAACTGCTGAAAAAAAAGATCGCTCCAATCGACTGGAAACTGCCCTGAAAACAACAAGAACGATCCGTAAAATGCCTTCCGACAGACGCCTGGCAACGGCGTAAAACGATTTAAAATCAGTAAAAGGATGGGAAAATGAAAAAAAATGATCAATCCCATTGGCAAAAACAAAAAAAGGCTATTATAGTATTAGTTCTGTTTTTTACTGGTTCATTTTTTACCCTTGCTGAAACCGTTTCAGAAAAGGGTTTTGAACTGCAAGAAGCCCAAGTCGCCCGGAGTGCTCTGGAACGGGAGAAGATTCAGCTGGCGCAGGAACTGGTGACAGTACAACAGGAGTTGGATCAGATTCGTAGTTTGTACGCAGACTCCCTGATCCGGCAAAACCAGAGACTGGAAAATCTGCAGAACTTGGAAATGGCCGCAGCTCATCTGCTGCAAAACGGAAGTGAACAGGATCTGCAAAAACGTTTTACAGAAGCCATTGAAACCATGGCTACGGTGAAACGAAGAATTCTCGCGGTGGAGCAAGAATTCAGCGTATTTGAAAAATCCATTGCTGCGGCTTTGGATGGGATGCAACCAAGCGACGTCATGCGCCGCGAGGTCGAAAACCGGATTATGTCCCTTCGCAGGGTGATTGAGAGCAGTCTCAATCCATTGTCGTTAGTCGCCGGGCGAGGCAATGGAGATTCGGAAAAGACAGGTTGCATTATTTTGTCGGTTGACAAAGAAACCCAGAGCATTATCCTGGATAAAGGGTTTCAACAGGGACTGCGAAACGGTTTGATTTTTTCCCTCGAACGGGCTGAAAAAATCATCGCAGAAGTTAAAGTCATCGAATGTCGTGCGGATTGCAGTGCTGCAATCATTGTCAAAGGGAACTGGGCTGCCCTATTTCCGGGTGCTACCCTGAAACTGAGACGATAAGCGCAAAAAAAGTTCTACAGGGATTGGTAAACTTTTTCCCCGTCCCCACCGAGCCCCGATAAATCTGTTTTTTAAATACTGTTGTAGTCAATTCTGCTTATGGCAACATTGACGATGCATGGTTCAGCAACAGAAAGAGAAAGAGGAACATGGAAAAAATTGCCATCACAAAGTATGTGCGGATCTCTCCGTCCAAAGCACGTGACGTGGCACGCCTGATTCAGGGCAAGTCAGCGGTCGTGGCAATGACGACCGTCAAACTGATCCCGAGAAAGGCCGCCAGACTGATCGAGCAGACCTTGAAATCCGCAATCGCCAATGCCGAAAATGATGAGAAACAGGGCGTTGACCGCAGCCGCCTGTTCGTCAAAGAAGCAGTCATCAATGAAGGCCCGACGATGAAACGCTTTACCCCAAAAGCACGAGGTTCAGCCGGACGCATTCGCAAACGCAGCAGTCATATTCGTATCATTGTTTCAGATAAGGCATAAAAACTCAGGGAGTTCACTGTGGGTCAAAAAGTTAATCCAATCGGATTTCGCCTTCCGGTCACTAAGGACTGGAAATCCCGCTGGTTTGCTCGCAAAGTAGAATTCGGACCGCTTCTTCAGGAAGATTTACGGATCCGTGAGCAACTGGCCGAAAAACTGAAAAATGCCTCGGTCAGCAAAGTGCTGATTGAGCGTTTTGGCAAACGCATCAGAGTCACCATCTACACCAGTCGTCCCGGCATTATTGTTTCCGGCAATTTCCATCAACAGCCCGGGACTCGTGAGGATCGTTCTGCTTCCCGCCGTACAGACAATAAAAAAGGCGCGGGGCTGGATGAAATCAAGGCCAGCTTGGCTAAAATTGCTCCGGACAAAGAAATTCTTCTTGAAATCAAGGAAGTGCGTATCCCGGAAGTGGATGCACAACTAGTTTCAGACAACATTGCCCAGCAATTAATGCGACGGATCGCTTTCCGTCGAGCCATGAAACGCTCCATCCAAACAGCAATGGAAAAAGGCGCCGAAGGCATCCGTATCCGCTGCTCCGGACGTTTGAATAATGCGGAACTGGCTCGTACCGAACAGTACAAGGACGGAAAAGTCCCTCTGCATACCCTGCGGGCTGATATCGATTATGGTTTTTCCGAAGCGGAGACTCTTACCGGTCTGATCGGAATCAAAGTATGGATCTGTAAACCCCAAAATTGGGAGGAAATGAAAAATGCCCCTAATGCCAAAACGCGTCGACCACCGAAAGGTGCAACGCGGCGCCCGCGCGGGAATCGCGAGTCGCAACAATAAACTCGATTTCGGTGAATACGGACTCCAGGTACTCGATCGTGGGTGGATGACTGCCAATCAGATCGAAGCAGCGCGTGTGGCAGCCACCCGGCATATGCAACGCCGCGGGCAAATTTGGATTCGCGTCTTTCCGAACAAACCAGTCTCCAAAAAGCCCCTCGAAACCCGTATGGGAAAAGGAAAAGGAAATCCGGAATTCTGGGTTGCCGTCATTCGTCCGGGCAACATGATCATTGAAGTCAGCGGCTGTTCCGAAACAGTGGCCAAAGAAGCTTTGGCCAGAGCCGCCAGCAAAATGCCTTTCCGCTGCCGCTTCCTAACCCGTCAGCAGATCGTGCAATGAGCTCGCCGGTCAGCGCAAAAGGAGCCTCACATGAAAGCAGCAGAAATACGCGAAAAAACAAACGAAGAAATCGCTCTCGAAATTGAAAAATGCCGCCGGGAAATTTTCGACCTCCGGCTGAAATTTCAAACAAATCAGTTGGAAAATACCTCTCGGATCCGGATTCTCCGCAAGGATGTAGCCCGGTTTGAAACGGAAAAGACCGCCCGGCGCAAGTCGGCTAACTAATCTTAAGGTGAGTAAAATGGCAGAAGCTGAAGAAAACAAAGAAGCAGCCGTCGTTAGAAACCTGCGAAAAGTTCTCACCGGTACTGTGGTTGGCGACAAGATGGACAAAACTCTGGTCGTCCGCGTTGACCGCCGTACCCAACACACCCTGTATAACAAGGTGGTGAAAGTGACGAACAAATACTATGCGCACGATGAAAACAACGAAGCACGGGTCGGCGATCAGGTGAAAATCATGGAAGTCCGCCCCCTGAGCAAAACGAAACGCTGGCGCTTGGTCAGCATCTTGCAGCGTGCAGCAACTGAGCGAGGAGTATAACGACAATGATACAGATGCAGACCACTTTAGACGTGGCTGACAACTCCGGCGCCCGTAAAATCATGGCGATCCGGACCTTGGGTCAGGGAAAGACCTTTGCGGAGATCGGAGACATCATCCGTGCTTCCGTAAAAGAAGCTCAGCCTCGTGGACTCGTGAAAAAAGGCGAAGTGGTTCGGGCCGTTGTCGTCCGCACCGCTAAAAACATCCGCCGCGCGGATGGCTCTTATCTTCGCTTCGATCACAATGCCGCCGTCCTTATTGATGATGACAACAACCCGCGCGGCACTCGTATTTTCGGACCCGTAGCTCGGGAACTGCGCGAAAAGAACTTTATGAAAATTGTTTCTCTGGCCCCGGAGGTGCTCTGATGGCTAAAACGAATTTCAAAAAAGGCGACCTAGTAGTCGTGATTGCCGGTGAAGACAAAGGGAAAAGCGGAAAACTTCTCAAGGTAGACCGCAAAAAAGACCTGGTTCTTGTTGAAGGACTCAAACTTCAGAAGAAAACGATCCGACGTTCACAGGCCAAACCACAGGGTGGTATTGAAGACAAAGAAGGCCCGATTCACATTTCCAATGTGATGAGTGAAGAACGCTACCGCTCTAAACGTTCTGGCAAAGAAAATTAAAATTGAAAGGTCAGAACTATGATAACAAGTACACTTTTTGAGCAATACAAAAGCGAGATCGTGCCTCAGTTGGTCAGCAAACGTGGATATAAAAATCTACTGCAGGTACCAAAACTGGAAAAAATCGTCATCAATACTGGTGTAGGTACGGATAAAGACCGGGAAGTCATGCAAATCGCGGCGGATACCCTGGGATGCATCACCGGCCAAAAGGCCGTAACCACGAAAACCACGAAAAACATTTCAAATTTCAAATTGCGAGCCGGCATGTCTGTGGGGGCCTGTGTGACCCTCCGCCGGGGTAATATGTACAATTTCTTGCATCGTTTGATTAATATCGTTTTGCCACGGGTACGCGACTTCCGGGGCATTTCCAACAAATCGTTTGATGGCGCCGGAAATTATACGTTTGGTTTGAATGACCAGTCGGTGTTCACAGAGATTGAGCTGGACAAGATCAAACATACGATCGGAATGAACATCACGATTGTCACCAGTGCCAAGACCGATGAAGAAGCTCATGAGCTTCTGGCCCTTCTTGGAATGCCTTTTGCCAGTTGAGGAGGTTGCAGCAGTGGCTAAGAAAAGTTTAATAGTAAAATCACAGAATATTCCGAAGTTCACAGTCCGCGGCTATTGTCGCTGTGAGCGTTGCGGTCGACCCCGTGCCTACATCCGCAAATTCCATCTTTGCCGTATTTGCTTTCGCGAATTGGCGAATAATGGCTTGATCCCAGGCGTGACGAAGGCAAGTTGGTAAGGAGAAATTAAATCATGAGCATGAGCGATCCAATTGCAGATATGTTGACGCGCATCCGAAATGCATCGGCCGCCAAGTTGCCTACGGTCAATATGCCCTCA
The DNA here is from genome assembly GCA_041670605.1 of Lentisphaeria bacterium. Classification (GTDB taxonomy): domain Bacteria; phylum Verrucomicrobiota; class Lentisphaeria; order Oligosphaerales; family Oligosphaeraceae; genus JAQVUB01. Next base: position 654 of record JBAXYW010000256.1, on the reverse strand, counting down.
TCCAATACACGGGTGGCTTTGGCCGAAACCCTTAAGGATGCCGGCTACGTTGAAGAATTCAAAGTCGAAGAGCTCGGCAGCAACAAAAAGGAACTGACCTTAACCCTCAAATACAAGGGAAAGAATCAGAGCCCGGCCATTGAAGGACTCCGCAGGGTCAGCAAGCCATCCTGCCGGGTATACGTCAGCAGTACCGAAATTCCGCGCGTTCTTGGTGGACTTGGTGTGGCGATTCTGACGACCTCCAACGGGTTGCTCACGGATCGCGAAGCCCGCAAACGCAACATCGGCGGTGAATTGCTCTGCTACGTCTGGTAGTCGGAGACAGAAAGAAGGAACAGCAGACATGTCACGGATGGGAAATAAACAAATCACCTTGAGTAAAGAGGTGAAACTGGAAGTCAACGGCCAGGAAATCAAGGTCACCGGATCGAGGGGGGCTTTGAGCTATACCATGCCCGAGGGAATCAGCCTTGAGCAGGACGGCACGATTCTCAGCGTCAAACGGGAAAGTGACGACCGCAAACTGAGAATGAAACACGGCTTGGTTCGCAGTCTTCTGAATGGCATGATTATCGGAGTAAGCGAAGGATTCAAAAAACAACTCGAACTCTTCGGGGTCGGATATCGGGGTCAGATTGCCGGTAAAACATT
>JBAXYW010000255.1:0-6264 GCA_041670605.1 Lentisphaeria bacterium | reverse complement strand
CGCCAGAAATTGTCCCAGAAGTTGTAGTATTCTTCCAGAAACGGAGCCGCCGCTTTTCCGACACAGGATGTATACCAGTCCTGCAACTCCGCCTGAAGGTCAAGCCCGGGATTCCAGGCATATCGCAGATACAGATAACGTTTTGGCCCATCGCCTACTGATGGAAACCCCTCTACAAAAAACACTTGACAATTTTGCGACACCATGAATTTCACGGCCTGGTCAACTTCTGCGAAATACGTTCTGGGCAACGTAAAACTGGTCAGGCCATAGCCATATTCCCACCAGCCGATAAGCTCCGTTTTCTGCCGCCAGGCACGAACCAGATCCTGCCAGAAGGCCCGCACTCCGGCATCCGTTTGTGCAAAGGATTCAAAGCAGAACAGCACCATGATCCGGTCATTCAGACGAAACGTCGGCGGCAGCAGAGTTTCATTGTAGGCATTGATCCCAAAATAGGTGTCCGGAAATTTTTCCAGGACTCTTTCCGCCACCTTGTTTGCCCATGTGCAGAACGATTCACTGTTGTGTTTGCGAAAACGGAACCCATGCTGGCGCAACTTGTCCACCGCCGGATTGGGCCTGGAATCCAGTGTGCTGCATTGCTCGCACTGGCAAAACTGGTTGTAGCCGTCATTGTGATTCAGAGCAATCGTCCGGCGGCCAGGATTTTTTTCCAGCCAGGAGCAGATCCTTTCGACAGCAGCATTCAGCGTACCTTCACTGGAATAACAGGGTTCCCAGACATGCTGTACCGGTGTTTTGCGTTCCCCATCAAGCTGCGGCCATACCGTATCTTTCCATTTTTCCTGTTTGAACTCATCAAAGGGAAACAACGCAGCTATTCCATGATTGACAAAATGATATGAGTTTTCAGGAAAAGCGTTCAGCGACAGAAGCCACTCCGGATTCTCTCCATATAAATTGCGGGAAAGACGCACTCCGGCATCCCGGCTCACCGGTTCAGCCGGCAGGGCCAGATTGCGGATCTGCGGGTAGTATCCTCCAGAAGGCCCTGGCAGTGGATACCGGATACCGGCTGCTTCGAGGATGTGGTTCAACGCAATACGAACCGAATATTCCGTTGCGTCTATGATCATCCGGTTAGGTTCTGGAAAGGAAAAGGTGAACTTTGAACGCTCAATATAAGGAGACGCTTGAACCCGAATCTGTATGATGTTCCTGCCGTCCGCATTCAATTCGGTTCCGGCTGATTTGCAGAATTCACGGTTGAAATGTGCAACAATATCCTGAACCGGCGCCGGAGCAACAATCCTTGCCTGTGCCACCCCATCCTGTAATAGCTGAAAGGAAGCACCATTCAAGAGGATTCCGGAAAATACCAGCAAAATACTCAAAAGTTTTTTCATGGGGTTTCCTGATGACTTGGATAAAGATTTTCTGATCAAAAAAGCCAATTTGGTTAAGATAGATACCTGAGCCTGTACCCCCCCAACGGATAAACATTCTATTGACATGACCGTTTTCAGAAAGGATGGGTAAGAGACCTGTTTCTGATGTGACTTCAGGGGTTGATATCATAATAATATCCATATCGGGACAAAGACATATACTTGTCACCGGTAATCGACAGAGAAGCCCCTGAAATGTAGAGAATATTATGCTGTGTTCCTCCCCCATGCCAGAAGGCACGGTAGGTATAGTCCAGCAAATCCCCGCCGGCCAAATTTTTCCCAGATTTGTTAATGTCGCCTGCCGCAACTGCCTGTGAGGGTTTTTTTATCTGGGTGATTTTTAAAAAATTATTGATGACGATATTCGGATAATTGATTAGACCGACCATAAAGTTGCCGCCTTGAGTAACCGGCCAGTATTTCCCCTTGTTGTAACGAAAATAATATTCTGTTCCTGCACCGGTGTTAACGGATTCAAAAAGGGACAAAGGTGTCGATGGGCAGGTGAACTGCTCCGGAAACTCAACATAGCCGGCGGTCCTGCGTGGCAACCCCGGCCCCGTCCAGCTGGTCAGCTTCCCGTCATAAGTCCAGGGACTGGCAACGCTTACTCCCGGCATAAAGTCGTCATTATCGTCGGTATACATCTGCCAGGCATATCCGGTCTGTCGAAATTGATTAATACAAGTCACCGTTTTTGCCTTGTCACGAGCCTTGCTCAGCGCTGGCATCAGCATTGACGCCAGAATCGCAATGATCGCAATTACGACTAGAAGCTCAATTAAGGTGAAATTCCTCGGTTTCATGATTCTACCCCTTTCTTGTGGTCAGCATTCCGTCTGATTTTGCAATTAACCCATTTATTCAACTGCCTGTCGCCCTGTTTATTTTTATCGATTCACGCTCAACAAACTCCACTGGCAACAAAACATTCCATGGATTGTTGCCATGTTTTTTTTCAATCGCATCGGTAACAAAATGAACCGTGCCTTCACCCATCTTTTCAAAATTCTGAGCGATCGTGGTCAGGCGTGGATAGGAAGCCTCCGCATAGATCGAATTTCCGAAACCGACAATTGAAAGAGAATCCGGCAGAGAGTATCCGGCGGAAAGTGCTCCCCGGCTCAGGGCTGATGCAAAAACATCCGATTCACAAATTACCGCATCGACTCCATTGCGAATGAAAGACGTTGCCAGCTCACGCATGTAACCATCATCCTGAATCAGATGAGAATCATCGATGTGATAGACAAAGGCCTTTTGATCCGGATAATGCGCCGAGATGCCTCTGACAAAACCTTCTTCCCGGCGGACCTGGTATTCCGTCTGATCGTACAAAGCATGCAGCATGTTGGCAAAAAAACATATTTTCCTGTGCCCGAAAGCCTTCAACCGAGCTACCGCTTCCGCTATCCCTCCTGCATCATCCGTAGTTACCCCAATCCCTCCGGGATTACTCAGATTGACCGTCCCCCAAATCACCGAATGACAAGCTAACTCTTTTGTGATACTTTGAATGTAACTGAGCCGCGGAACGTGAAAAATTACCCCCGCCACACGCCAGCCTATCAGTTTCCTCGTCACTTCCTCCGCACTATCTGCCCCTAAATGATGGACTGTTACCGTGTAACCACGCTCACTGGCAGCATTCAATACCCCATTCTGAATACGCCCCGTATACTCAACACCACCCATCACACCACTGACAAAACCTAATACCGTCCCGCGACGACGTGCTACCGAAGCTGCAAGCTCATTCCGGCAATATCCCAAAGACTTCGCCGCCGCAAGAATCTTCTCCCTGGTCTCAACACGCAATGATTGCGCACGCGGATGCCCATTCAATACCTGAGATACTGAACAGATGTTTACCGAAGTCAGTTCACTGATGTCTCGCAACGAAACTGCCATATCAAAAACCCCAGGTTAAACGCTTAATTATTGAATATAAACATAACATTAACTTGTTTTTTTAATTTGTCAAGATTTATTCAAAAATATAAATTTTGACTTTGTTATGGAGCAACTTGGGTATGTTTCGTTTTGGTAAAGGAATCCAGGGTTACTTCATGGTTCTGCGGCTGTCAACAGGTTGCCATATAATTTACGCCCAGGCAGAAGGCGATAATCTTCGCGCGGCGCGGCTGGTATTCGTATGATTCGTACATCTCCTGGTGGAACCGATGCAGTAATCCGGCGAATGCGTCCGTCCGCTTTCTCCAGAATAGGATTGTCTCCCTTTTCCAGTAGTTCTATTGCGTCATGAATTTCAAGATCCGGCTGCGGCATAATGCAGACAACCGAGGTATATGCATCGTCAATTTCCATCGGTCCGTCCGGAAGCTTGCGCAGTCCGCGGTTGTTGATCAGAGTAACCAGCCACCCGTCGGAAATTTTGTTCAGTAGAAATTGGATATCCCCTTCGATTTGAAAGGGCAACGCATTGTCATGCAGCTTTTTCAGTAGATATTCGGCACCGGCCATGAGCTTTCCGGGCGGGATATGACTGGGATTCAGGATGTCATGTTCTTCTTTCAGAGACCCGAGGCTAAGCATCTGCGGCACCAGGCAGCAGATAACAGCTCCCTTGCCCTGCTCTTTGACCGTAAACAAGGGGTTTTCGTTTTCATCGCTGAGCAAAACCTGGCTTCCGTTCTGCAACTGAATCTTGACGACTTCCTGAGTGTCGCCATTGTCGAGCTGTGCAACTTGGTGCCTGTTGCGGTCAAAGGCGGCACTGGTTTTGTCGGACTGGCCGGGAAGCATTTTGACTCCGGCAAACTCTTCGGGAATTCCCTGTCCGAGATTCATGCAGTTTACGATCAGTGTTCCGCCTTGGCGTACATATTCCTCATATCTCCTTGTCAATTCCGAAGAGAAATGGATTTTTCCGGAGAGCAGAATCAATTTGAAAGCGGAGAATTTTTCCGGGGCGACCAGACCGCTTGGCGGATTTGGCACCAGCACATCGAATACATCTCCGAACTGAGAATTGGCCATGCGGAGATTATCCGTTTCCAGCATCAGGTTGAATTTCGGATGAGGCTTGAAATCCCTGGGTTTCCAGGGCATCAGGGTTTCCATGGTAGCGATGGACATTTTGTATTCGCGTCCGGCTTCCGCCCAAGCTGAAGGATCTCCGCCATGTGCCCATGGGCCGAAGCTGAAACTGATGCCATGTTTAAAATCAACCGAAAAGGCCAGTGGAGTATAAGGGATGCCGCGGTCATCAAGATCCAGGGCGAAATTCATCGCCTTGATATGTGCTTTGCCTATGGGGGAAAGGCCAGGATAGGGATCGACTGCATAAGTTTTATTGAACCAGCCCGCAAACAGCTGCCAGTTGCCAAACCACTGCGCACATTCATTTTCGTAAAAATTGCATCCCATCATGAATGCGGTGAGTAAATTCCGGTAGGCGAATGATGCGGAAGTATTGGCCCAGTTCAGCCCGGGACTGTTCTCTTTGTAAATTCCGTCCTTTTCCTTGTTTTTGGCGGCTTCCCGCATTTGTTCAGCAACACAGTAAAATGAGTTGGCTGTATAAATCTTCCAGGGCAATCCATACTGCCGTGCTGCTGATCGGCTGAACATGTATTCGAGCCGCTGGCGTTCTGGATTGGTTGCTGTTAGTTCACGATAAGCCATTTTTGAACCGAATTCGCAATAGTAGTGATCCCAAGTATGGAAGGAACTCATGAAAATAGCTTCCGATGCGCTGCCGGGACTCTGCCACTGGTAGCTGGAAGCCATTTTCTGCAGAGCGAAAACGATGTTTTCATAAGTCTCCTCACCATTTTTTGGGCTCCGCGGCCGAAAGGGAAAATTTGTTCCGTTCCGAGCCCAAGTATTCATCCCGTAAAAAGGATCTGGTTTAGAACGGAATGCCTCTATAAGATTTCGATTAAAACAGTTGCATACTTCTCCGATATAAAAGCCTTGGAAACGTTCGCCATATTCTTTTTTCAAGGAGTCGGTAACTTCACTGATTGTTGATACATTTTTAGGATTCAGGGGTTCGGCTTCTGAACTGGCGGAAACGATATATGGCATCAATTCCTCGTCGTTGTTTCCCAGCAATTGAGTGCGCATAATATGAGCTTCTCCCCGACTGTCCGCCAAAACCGTAATTCTGATATAAACTGTTTTTTTGCCGATGGTAATTTCATGTCCCTGAGCAGAAGCTTCTCCATGGAATTCTCCAGCAGGGAGATACTGATTTCCGTCCAGTGAGCTTTCTACTTTGAAATGGATCTGTCTTTCCTTGTCGACGGCTGGAAAAACCTTGACGGACTTCAATTCCGGAGTTTCTCCATAAAAATCATAGACAATTGACTGCGGAAATCCTGGCATGGCTTTCCATCCCTGATTTTCTCCGTTTGCAAAGATACTCCTGAAAGCATAAGTTTTGATTGTATCTGCATTCAGGATGGTATTTCTCGGTCGAAAACTGATCACGTCTTTGGCGAAGCTGCCATATCTGGCGCCTGCTTTATCACAGTAAGAGCCTCTTCCCCAGCGTTCACCGGTTATGAAAAAAGGACCAACCCCTTTAATTTTCATTCCAGGCTTGTAGGCATATACGGTGGCGGCGCTGTTTTCCAATACTCTTTTCAAGTCCGGAAACCGTTCGATATTCGGAACAGACACCGGATCTCCGGTTCCCTGACGGGTACTGTGCCAGAAAGTACGCCCCATGATCGGTCGGATTTGCCAATGACTGGCCACCGGATATTGATCAGCCAAAACACAGGTTGCGCCTGTCACCATCAGAACAAGAGCAAAAAACGTTTTATACATCACACCATTCCTTTCAACTCACAATCATCCCATAGGCTTCAAAAATCGG
>JBAXYW010000254.1:0-6267 GCA_041670605.1 Lentisphaeria bacterium | reverse complement strand
GCCCGGGGCTGTCATAGTACGCGCCTTTGGCGCTATAAAACCCATGCTTTCAAGGCACTCACTAAAATTTCCACAAAAAGTTGATAATAAAGCGGATGTTCCAGTCCTGGGTTTGGAGGGACTCTCACTCTGTGGGATAGCTGTGGATTTTAATAAAAGCTGAACCGACAATAACTTTGTCGGCGACCTGATGAAACCGACATGCGGCAGCTTCATCCGTAATGCCAAATCCTCCTACTATCGGCACGGGTAGTTCTTTTTAAGTTCTGTAAAACCCACTGCAACTTTATCAGGAAGCAAGTCCCAAAAACAGGTTATGCCGCAGGCATTGACACTAAAAACAAAATCTTCTTGTCAAATATGGCCACAGTGAAGCAGGCCAGGATGTCATCGACAAGCATCTTCCATTGACTGGCAAGATCCTTTGCCTTCTTGTGGATCCAGTAAAATCAGGTAGTGGGGCGAAAGCTTCCGGCGTTTCACAATGTTCAACCAGCTTGTCCAAGGTGTCAACGTCGTCGCTAAATACTATTGCTGCGCACATGCGGAGTAGCCGCTGATGTGGATATTCGTCTTGCAGAAAGGCATCGATGGAAGTAGTACCATCGCCTATGCATAACTCTTTGCTGGCGTCTCAACAGATTTTACAAAAAACACCTTGTACTCTCAAGCCAGAATATAAGGGAAACAGCAAATGGCATCGCGGTCATCTAATACTACGATGTCGTGATATTCATTCCGATACAACCTGATCGCAAATATTCCTGGCGGCATCGGACAAGCCACGAATCTACTGCAAAGCATGATTTGGCAATGGAAATACAGATTCCCCGGATGGCAGCAGGTAAGCGGTATTCATTTCCGGGAAAATTACAGTGACCTTGTCCTGCGCCCCGTCACTCATGGCCCACTCAATCCAAATGGTTCTCTCCCAGCAGATACTATTTTCACTATTGTCTAAAAAGGTTAAAAAAACGTCGCGCACAGTGTCCTCAACCTCGCCTAACAGGTCTCCGGAATCCGCATCGTGCAGGGTGGCTTTGAACCGGTAGCAATCAAAGTTGCTTATATCGGAATAAAAGGCCACTCTAACCGTGTATGTACCGTCAGGGGACGCATAGATCTTTTGATCGGGAACTCCAAATATCCAATAAAGAAAGATTGCGGCCAGCAAACTGGTCGAAAAGAACCAGGTCATCAGCAATAGCTTGTCTGCTGTGAAAGGTTTCCGGCGGAAGATGGATACCAGCCAGACGAACACAAGGAACACGCCTGTCGGCGCCAGCCCGACAAGTCCAGCAAGCACTATCATCAAAACAACTTGGAGAATTGCCATAGCGATCTATTTCCTTTCACCTACAGTCCTTATGTGGACCAACGACAAACGGAATCGTTCGGTCGCGTAGCGAATTAACAGGCTCATGAAATTCAACTTTTGCTCTTTTGCGATATTTTTCATTTTCGCATATGCTGGAGGAAAACCGGCAAAAATCAAAAGCGATTTCACCCCAGGAAAACTGCCAACAGCTTCCCGCTCCATGGCCGGAACATTTCAAAAAGCTCATGTTCTGCTTGATCACCGTCTGAATCATATCGCGGCTGATTTTTAGCTGATTTTCATTCCTATAGGACTATTCAATATAATACTAATTTTTTGTTTCAGGGAGCCGGTAGTTCAGGCATTTTCCAGGTTGCTGCCTAATTGGCATGCATCCGGCATGTGCCGGCCAGAGCCGATGGGGTCACATCCGGCATACCGATTACCAGATCTGCATAGGTCGGCGAGAGAAAACCACTCTCGACATCCGGCGCATCCGCCATGGTATAGAATTTGTTATATCTATCCCGCACTTCCCAGAAACTGGATTTTCGCTCTTTTCCTTTGATGATTTCCGGAAAATAGGTTATCATTCCATTCTGCCGGCTCCGGTCATAGATGGCCGCTATTGCTTTCAGCGATCGTTCGTATGAGGAAGTACTTCAGTTTATCAAGGGATGAGGAGGATTGGTTGTGGGAACAAATCCAGGCACAATTTGACTTGTCATTGACAATTAAAAAAACACTTGATATTCTAAAAAAAATAATTATATTATTCCAGATGGATAAAAGTCCATCATTGATGGATTAATTACAAAAAGGGAAACACACGATGAGTATTATGACTCGGGATTTTGCTGGGGTAGATTTGAGTGATCCTCACGAAGCGGCTCTAGCGGTGAAACGGAAAGCTTTGGAATTAGGTGCTGATGTAGTAGGCATTGGGAACATTTCGCGCTGGGACACTGCTCCGTTACAAATGGATCCAAAACAGATCATGCCGGAATGCAAAAGCATCATTGGGATGGTTTTTCGAGTAGAGCGTGGCAGTTTGCGTGGTGTTGAAGAAGGCACCTATATGAGCAACTATTCGGCGATGGGGTATGGGGGTATCACGTATCTGTATATGCCGATGACGGTCATCAATCTGAGCAAGTTTATCGAAGATCAGGGTTATGAGGCCATACCAATGGGTCATCAAAGTGACTGGCGCGGCATCGATAACGAGGGTTATGCGAGGAAAAATTACAGTCGTCCGGCTCGTCCGGGGCAGTCCCAGCCCGATGTGATGATCCACCTGCGAATTGCTGCCTATTTGTGCGGTCTCGGCGAAATCGGCTTCAGTAAAATGTTTTTGAGTCCACAGTTTGGGCCACGCTGTCGGGTAGGCATCATCATGACCGATGTGGAACTGGAGCCGGATCCCATCTACGACGGCCCGCAATTGTGCAACCGTTGCATGGCTTGTGTTCGTGCCTGTCCAGGCCAATGTTTTTCGACGGAAAAGACGGTGAAGGTAACGTTGGCAGGGCATGAAGTGGAATGGTCGGATCTCGACATGACGAAATGCGGGTATGCATTCCGTGGCGCGAAACACAGCGGCAAAGAACAGGAAAATCCCTATATGCAGCCGGATAAAGGAGAAATGCAGCACCCCGACTCCGTGCCTGGCGAGTGGTCACCCTTTTATCATAAACCTCACAGTCTTTATAATACCGGACAGTCGATCTGCGGTTCACGCGGCTGCACCCGCGCCTGCATGATCAGCCTGGAAGCACGAGGTGTACTGCAAAATAAATTCAAACAGAAATTCCGGCGCCGGCCGGAATGGGTGGTCGACTGGTCGAAAGATCCGGAATATGCCCCGGAAATCAAATTCCGTTCCTCCGATGAGGATAAGATTGATTGAAAAGCGTTTACAGGAGAATAGCCAATGCCACGTTCTGAATTGGTTCAGTCGTTGGTGCGCGGGCTGGAACTTTTGCGTATGGCCGCATCCCGCCCGGGTGGTATGCGCCTCAACGAGCTTGCGCAAGAATCCGGACTGAAAAAAAACACCACTCATAATTTAGTACGCACATTATGTGCTCGGGGATTCCTAATCAAAGATACGATGAACCGCTTTTCAACCGGCCCTGCCATCTTTGAATTGCTTGCGGGGCAGCACAGGGATGCTTTGCGCGAACGCGCCGGCATTGCACTTCTGCAACTGTCCAATGAATTCTCCGGCGATACTCTGACCGTGTCGACAATCGACGCCGGAGCGGTGCGCTGCGTGCTGCGAATATCACCCGACCGCCCGGGAGAATTACAGAAAGCCCCGGAAATATCTTTTGCCCCTTACACTTCCACTACAGCAGTGGCTTTGCAAGCAGGCGGATCCGAAGCCGCCGCCGCACTGGAACAGCAATATCCCTTTGAAGAGTATGGCGCAGGAATGTGGGGAACCCGCAAAGCATTCGCAAAAGCCAAAACGGATACCCGGAAGAAAGGTTATTTCCTGCGCCAGAAAGAGCAGCATTTTACGCTTGCTTTTCTGTTGCCAGACTGCTTGGCACTGGGCTTCAGCGGCGACGACCCGAAATCCGCAGTTACTAGCAGAATCGTCGCCGCTGCACGGTTTCGAAGCGCCATTCAGTAAGCGCAAATCGAGGCAACTTTTGTCTGGATCGTTTCGGGATTGACTTCGTCTTTGCGGAACATTAGATCCGGGGCGAAGGGTATCAAACGCTTGTCGGCGGCAAAACGCTGCGCACCTCCACCGGTAAGATTTACCAGGATACAGTCCTCCGGGGCAATCGTTTTGGCAGCTACAGCCTTGAAGAGGGAAGCCAGGGCGACTTCAGCGGCGGGATCCAGGTCAATACCTTCACTCGCAGTAAAACGCTGTCCGACGGCTTTGGCTTCTTCTTCCGTGACTGTATACATAATACCGCCGGCATCGCTCAAGGCATCAAAAAGGCCACCGCTGATGCTGTACGGCGGCTTGCGGTTACTCAGCACGCTGGCATAAATGGCCTTGGCTTTGCTGCAGGCTTCTTCCACTGGTATATTCGGTAGATCACGTTGTTGGTTTCCCCAAGCATCTGCCATAATGGTAAAAGGGATATTCTGGGACAGATGCAGCCTTGGGATGCGTTGGCCGTAGCGACCATCTGCAGTCAGACGCCAGGCCATTTCCCAAGCTGCAATGGCGCCGGTGCCACTGCCGACCGCCTGAAAATAGTGATCCGGTATTTTTCCCAAAGCTTCCGCAGCGCTCAGCAGTACAGTTCCCATGCCATCACGCCGGGCGACATTTTTCGCCCCACCTTCGGCATAGAATTGTGGCAGTTTGGCAATTTCATTGCCCAGTTCGATGGCCTCGCAATAATCCGCATCCTGAAGAACAACCAGTTTGCAGGAATTTCCCTTCGGGATACTGCCCCACATTCGCGGCAAAGCAAATTCTGGTACCACGACGAGAACCCGGCTGTTGGTGCGGGAGGCGTATTCCAGGAAAGCCCGACCGGTATTTCCAGCGGAAGCGACGACCATCATTCTCTGTTCACCATCCGGAATTCTCGCCAAGACGGCAGCGGCTTCCAGTTCTTTGAAACTGCAGGTCAGCATATTGGCTTCTTTTTCCGGCCAGTAGCCATTGAAAGCAAAATGCAAGTTAGGTAAACCCAGGCTGGCGGAGAGTTCTTCGGACTCCAAAATGACTGTTCGGGGCGAATATTCAAAGCAGCGTCGGATCGGCAGCCAATCCCGAAAACGATAAATCCCATCATAATCCGTGTCCAGGGTAAAATCCATCACGCTATAATCGGCCTGTAGTAGCGATGAGCCATGTCCCTCATCACAATCTAAAAGAAAGCCCGCTTCGCTATCCTCAAAAACCTTGCCGCATTCAACGCAGCGCAACGAATAATCGCTCATACTTATTGTACCTCTGATAGAGAACTATTTTACACCTATTCCTAACAGTCAAACGCAACAATATAATCCCGTGTTACGATTTTGACTCGGAAAAACAACAACGAAAAACCCGCCAGACATCAAAGCAGAAAGTGCTTGGGCGGAAGCGACGCCGAAGCGGGAGAGATTTACTGCGCTTCGGCGCCGGGGATGAGTTTTGCCATATTCCAGAAGTTTTCGAAGGCGACACCCTTGATGGTGGCAGTCTCATCTCCGGCATAGACCAGGAGAACCTGATTTACTGGTTTCACATGATGGAGGCCATATGATTCTTGTATGTCGCAACTGCAATGGCTTCACACTGCTGGGCGCATTTGACTTCTGTCTCGATCCCTGGACCCGCGAATGTTTCAGATTTGCCTTCAACAAGCCGGCCAAAGAAGTACAGAGACTGAACGAAGACGGGAATTGGACCGAAGTGGAGTATGACAGCTCCTTTGATGGATGATCTGCTACTTTGTTGTTCCGCCAACAGGTCGATTTCCATTTTCCGCTGATCCTGAAAGTCTGCTAATAAGATCACATGGATTCGCTTTTTACGCTGTCAAATCAGTTGAAAACTGTCGATCGATAAGGATAACTGTGATCGTATATCCAAAACACTCTGCAATTTCCGCAACAATGAAATGCGCAATGAAAAAAGATCGGAGAGGTGAACAAATCTCTCGGGAGTGAGAGAAGCAGGTTCTTTTTCGTTGTTTCTTACGGTTTCCAAATTAGGATAATAAAAACCGTGAAAACCTGCAATAGGAGTTGATTCTGTGCAAACAAACAGTAAATTTCATCAATTGATTTACAACAGAATCACTTTGCTTCGGTACCAGGAAGTCTGAATTTAGCTTAGGATACTTTCCAGAATCATGAAACCGACTTTTTATCACGGTTTACTGGCAGTCTGCTTGCCTTTGGCCTTGCTGGCTGTACTGCGGGTCGGCATTTTGTTTACGGATGGCGAAATTGATCCTGATGCTTTTTATCATGCAAAACTG
>JBAXYW010000253.1:0-6292 GCA_041670605.1 Lentisphaeria bacterium | reverse complement strand
GAGAGAACCGTTGCTGGTGCGGTACTTGTAGAAAACGGGAAAGTGCTGTTCAAGAATCTGCTTGGTGTCGCGGATTCCGCCCGCGATCACGGCACCACGAATTTTTTTGGTAATGGCAGTGGCAGTCATAACGCCGCCCCAAAGGGAGGCTTCGGTGTCCTCTGAGGTATCCCAGACCACCATGCCCTCGGGTTTCATTTCATCGAGCATCTGGGCGCGGAAGGTCATTTCACCCTCGATCATCACGTTGGGGGCGCTTTTGACGGTAAACGCCTCACCGCAGACAGTCATTTCATCGCGGAGCGGCATAATGGAGGAAGGAAGGTTCTGGTTCAGAAGGCAAAATTCGCGCATGACGTCGTTGATGCATCCGGTGTAGAGTTTTTCGTAGCGCTCGCAGAGTTCCTTGATCGGAATAGGAAGTTCGTTGGCCGGGATATGCTGACGGTTCGCGATAAGACGGTCCAGCTTCATGAGGCCGGCCTCCTTCGTACGTGTTTTCATGTCTTGCAGTGAAGGCATAACAGAATCCTTTCTTTTTATTGAATGACGATATCAAGTTCGTTTTTGTGCTGTTTGTCGAGATGGAACGTCTGCGTGACGGTTCTGTCTCCGGCGCTGACAGCAAGTTCATATTGACCGTAGAATCCTTTGAACACGATTTCATTGGATTCATGGCTGTCGAGCGAATGACAGGTGTGCCAAGTCTTTTCGAAAAGTTCTTTGACGGCGAAATAGGCTGGTTTGGGCGTGAAGTCATAGCGGACCAGCCCCCCGTGATAGTAATTTTCCCCCGCATGCATGTCGCCCTGAGGAGCAAAGGCCGCGAAGCCGTCCACCAGATTCCAGTAAATGATCGCCTCCATAGCCGGATGGCTGAACCACATGCTGTAAAGATTTTTCATAATTTCCGCCTGAATCTCTTCGTCTTCAGGAGTATAGCGGTAAGCAGGAATCGTCAGTTCAGTGATCTGGATAGGACATCCGAGCTTCGCATAACAGTCGAGTACATCAAAGATACGTTCGGGATCATAGTATTGGGCGGTCTGGGCGGCTTCCTCCTCCGCACGGTAGAACATGTGATACTGCATCCCGATGGAGTCGATGCGCGCACCTTTGGCGAGGGCGCGTTCGACCTGCATATAATACGGGCTGCGATTTCCGTGAAAATGGAGCTTATCCCAGATGTTGCAGTGAGCCTCGTTGATAATCAGACGATTAGTGTGGAAATAACGCTGTGCAGTTTCAAAGCTCCATTCCACGAAGTCGGGCTCGTTGTAGAAGGAAAATTTCTTATTGTAGCCCCAATAGGTTTCATTGGTGACCTCCCAGTCGTGGATTTGCTGCGAATACCGTTCCGCCAGTTCGCGAAAACGCTTGTCAAGGAGGCTTTTTTCCTCTGTAATTTCGGAAGGAACCCACTTCGGCACGAAGGATGCGTAGTTAAGACAGTGCGCCTTGGGCTGGATTCCGTTCGCCTCGCAGTATTCGAGGCAAAGGTCGGGTGCGGGGCGGCGATAAACTTTCGGGCTGTCCTTCGTGAACCTGGGCTTGCCCTGTTCCGGTTCCAGATCGCTCCAGTAGAACGGAAGCGTTGCGATGTTGAACACATCCGCGAATAGTTTTTTGTAGGTTTCGTTCTGTTCTTGGCTCTTGAATTCATCCAGCATAAAGAGATTGGCTCCATTCTTGAAGTCATGCGTTTTCTGCTTCACTTCCAAGTGGACATCCTTTACCGGCTGCTTGTCCGGAGTCGTAAAATGGAGTGTGGCGAATCCCTTGCGATTCATTTCAATGCCGTTTCGGATCCGATCCTCCATGTAGACCCATTTTTTCTCGAAAGGCTCCAATACTTTTTTGCGGTTCATCTTTTTTCCTCTGGTGTTTTTTATCTCTGAAAATCTGAATTTTCTTTTCGAATCACGATAAAGCTGTTTGCATCCAGGACAAAACCGTTTTCCTTTTTCTCGAATCCGCGTTCCAGAAGCACTTTGCCATTAGCGAATCCGGTAAAATCATCGCACCGGACAACCTGTTTTTCATTGCTCAGGTTGACGGCACAGAAAACCGCATCCGAACCTGCAGAACGGACAATCGCGGCGACGCTTTCTTTCCGGTCGTGTGCGCTCCATCGGGTTGTCCCGAAGAGTATCGCTTTTTCCCCGCGGTGGATTTCCGCCAACTGGCGCAACAACGCCATCCGTTCGGACGGGTCACGGCTCCGTTCGATCGTGAATTGTCCTTTCAACCCAAAAATACTGTGCCGGGAAGTGTCCTTGTATTCGCAGCCGTTGTAGAGGAACGGAACGCCGTCGACGCAATAGCACAAGACGAGGGCGGCTTCGCACTTAGCGGAGCTGATCTTTTCGACTCGGTTGTAATACATGTCGTTTGCGGTATCATGATGTTCGATACAGCGCAGACTCATTCCATTTTCCGCGGCAGCATGCTCATCGAGCCAGACCATTTCCAGCACATGTGTGGGCAAACCGAAAGCGAATATCTCGCGAAGGGCAGACATGATCCACCCTTGGGAATAATTGATGTCGAAGGCTTCCTGCTGGTCTTCCGGACGGCGTTTGAGTTCATGTTCGTTGAGCATCAGAAAATCTGGACGGAGTTTTTTGATCCTCCGGACGCCCTCGACCCAGAAGTCCAGAGGGATCGCTCCGCCGACATCACAGCGGTAGGCGTCGATTCCGCATTCCATGACGAAATAGAGCATATTTTTCCAGAGATATTCGCGGAGTTCCAGCACATCGAAGTCAATCGTACAGAAATGATATCCGTTAAGTAAGGGTTTTCCGTCCGTGTCATGTTTGACAAATTGTGGAAATCTCTTGCCGAAGGTCGGCCCCGCATGCATGTAGACCAGATCCATCATCACTTTCAGATTCAGCTTATGTGCCGCGTTCACGAAAGATTTGAAGTCGTCCAGTGTCCCATACTCCGGATCGACCTTGAAATAATCCATCAGACGGTACGGATTGCGCGGATTCAGACAGCCGGAACGCCGTTGACGTTCGCTCCAGTATTCATAAGTAGTGTCGTCATCTGCTTCGGTGAACGGGCACAAATACACGATGTCTGCACCGGTCGCTACGATGTCCGGAAGAAATTTTTCCGCGGCGATGATCGTTCCCTCTTTCGTGAAGACACGTAGATTGATCTGATAGATTACCGCTTTTCGAACCGCATCCGAGGCTTCTTTAACTCTCATTAATCGTTTTCTCCCGGCTTATGACCATTGACGGTCGTTCGCCCATTCCTTGTCCCATTGTTCCGTGGATTCCCAGGCGACCGGGAAATCCGCATGGAGTTTCTGTGTGATCAGCTTTTCGTTGAGTTCGTCGATGCCGAGCCCCGGTTTATCCGGGACTTGAATAAACCCGTTTTCGATTTTCAGCGCAGGCTTGACGAGATCCGCCCACCACGGTACATCCACCGAATGAACCTCCAGCGCCATGAAGTTCCGCGTCGCCGCCGCCACATGAACCGCTGCCATACATGCGATCGGGCTTTCCGCCATGTGGATGGACATCTGTACGCCGTGTTCTTCGGCCAGGTCGCCAATCTTCTTGGTTTCCAGAATGCCGCCCGCGGTCAGAACGTCCGGATGAACCACCGCCAATGCACCAGACCGGAAGAGCGGCAGGAAGGATTCCTTAAGATACATATCTTCACCGGTGCCGACCGGAGTGGTTGTGGCGTTCGCCAGACGCACATACTGATCCGTCATCTGCCAGGGCACAGGGTCCTCCATCCACGCGAGATTGAATTTTTCAAGGCGCTTTGCAAGCTTGATGCAGTCCTCCACAGGAATGTGTCCGAGATGGTCAATCGCAATCGGAATTTCGTATCCGGTGATGGCACGGGAGTCGGCCATGTATTTTTCAAGATAATCCAATCCCTTTTCGGTGATGTGGATGCCGGTAAAGGGGTGCATCGTGTTGAAGAGATCGTAAGCCTCGCCACGCATGGCACGCGGATCGATGGAGCCATGTGGCGTAGAGAACACCGTTTTTTTGTATTCGCGCATCTTCTCAAGGAATCCCAGCGGGGCGCTCAGCGTGCCGGGAACGTCCATCAGCAATTCGATGCCGAGATCCATTTTGAGGAAAGTGTAGCCTTGCGCCATGCGTTCCTTGAGCGACTTGCCCATATCGCAGCCGCCGCCCTCGGAATCGGTATCGCAGTAGATGCGGATTCGGTCGCGAAACTTGCCGCCGAGCATCTGCCACACGGGGACTCCCCACGCTTTTCCGGCGATGTCCCACAGGGCGACCTCGATCCCGCAAACGCCTCCGGCCTGCCGGGAATCTCCGCCGAACTGTTTGATACGGCGAAAGAGTTTTTCGACATTGCAGGGATTCTCACCCAGAATGCGGCTTTTAAGCATGGCCGCGTATGTCCGGCTGGAGGCGTCGCGGACTTCGCCATAGCCGACGATTCCTTGGTTGGTGTAAATCTTGAGAAGAGTGCAGCGTTTGGGTGCGCCATCAATGTCGGCAAAACGCATGTCGGTGATCTTCAGGGTGGCAGGATCGATTTTCATATCGGTGACTCTCTTTTGAATGATTCGTCGGATTTGCATTTGTCGATAGCGTTCAGGAGGAAAGTTGTACAAAGCTGCCTTCTGAATTCCGTGGATTTCCTACGTTGTGAGGCAAGTCAAAAATGGATTCCATGCGATTTTCTTCTGTTTTAGGAATATCAAATTGCTACCAAAGAATACCTTGTAAAGCTTCTTCTCATTTTGTTTTTTCCCATACCATGACGGATTTGCTCTCACCGAATGGAATGGTGACTTGCTTGCCCGTGGCATCGAGCAGTTTCAGATTTTCCGAGCGAATGAAAAGAATGCTCATACCGAGGACTTTTTCACCAGTGCCTGGAGTGAAAAGTTCTTCCTTTCCTTCGGCACCGCGGATTTTCACTACAGCCGTCGTCTTGCCTGTGCTGTCGGCTTGGCTGTAAACATAAGTTACCCGTTTTACCTGCAAGCGAAAAACGGGTTGTCCCTGAGCTGTTGAGGGCGTTTCTTCTATAGGATCTTCCACCAGCTCCAGTGTTTTCGAAGTAGGAATTTTCCCTGGATTCTTCTCCGGTATTGGCTTTTCGATTACACGGACTTCTTTCACTTCTGGTTGAGGGGGTGAAAATTGGAAAGTAAAGAAGAAGGGATTTCGGGAGGGAGGGGGTAGCTGCGTACTTTGCAGGCAGGAAAGAAGCTCCGGATCGAAAAAAGGGAGCTGTCCGTTTTCCGAAATGCTACCCGCCGGTGAAAACTTCAGGCGTTTTGCGCCGGAAAAAGACCAGCCGAGAAATACCAGAACCAGCAGGATGACACCCGCCAAGATCAAGGCCTCCCATTCTTCTTTGAGAAAATCACCAGATTCCTGCATAAAGAGGACCCATTCATGTTTTCATTCAATAATGATAATACCCTGCGCAAACCAATTCCAAACGCAAAAGCCCATTTTTCAGAAAGCCTTTTTCATCCGCTTCCGGGCTGCCTGGCGGCAAGGCAATCAAAGCGAATTCTTTGACGCCGAGAAACACATCGTCAGACTGCAAACTCGCACAATACGAAAGAAATTGCTCCAAGGTTCCAGACAAAGTCAGGACAACCGGAATTTCCAGCAAAAATGGGCGTTCGGCTTTTTCTTCCCGGAAAAAAGCCTGGATCGGGCGCAGCCTGATCTGACCGACAGAAGATTTTCTTGTCCCAATCGGCAAATCCTTCACCTGCAAACCTGCCGCATGAAAAAGAGTACAGATTTTTTCCAAAGTCCAGAGCTGCAGCATCAACTGGTAATTGTAGGCCGACGTCGTATCTTCGGTCAGATTGAGGGCTGAGGGCTGCAAAACGATCCCCAAGGTTTGCAAACGAGTCTGCAAGCGGTTGAACTCTTCCTGAAAGTCCAGGCGGGAGACATTACGATAAAAATCAACTTTATTGCCATAGAATTCCCGGATTCTGGCATCATACATACGGCTGGTCTGTGCCAAAAGTTGCGCTGTTTGTTTTTCGATTCCCGGTTTCTGTTGATCGCCCTTCAGCAACGTGCGGTGTTCTTCCAGAAGCTGTTTGAGTTTTCCAGCATCCTGAGGCCAATTGCTTTTTGCCAAGCGTTGCTGCATACGATCCAGCTCTTTATGAGCGCTAGCATGTTCAGCAATGCGCGGTCGCAGTAGAAAGATATAAAACAACACCTGCAATGCGATGGCAAGCAAAGCAGCCAGCAGGATGTATTGATGTATGGGAAGCAGTTTTTTCATGACGAACACG
>JBAXYW010000252.1:0-6303 GCA_041670605.1 Lentisphaeria bacterium | reverse complement strand
ATGTTATACCCATAACTAATCCCGCTTTCACGGTTAAAATAGGTTGGTATGACGGGCTCCGATGGGCAGTGAAAGAAATCCAAACTTTTGATATATCCAGCAGTAAAATGGTGATAAGCCCATGATTTATTGCCTGGCATGCTCGAAGGATGAGACCAATCGTCATTGTCATCCAGATAGAACATGAAGGCCATATGCTGCTGTTTGAGTTGGGAAACACAGGCGATACTTTTACCTTTTTCCCGAGCGCTATTCAAGGCCGGCAACAGCATGGAAGCAAGAATAGCAATGATTGCAATCACGACCAGGAGTTCAATCAAAGTGAACAATTGTCTTTTTTTCATCCAGTTACTCCTCAAATTTATAGATAGGACAAGAAATAGCCGTGCTCAATCAAGTTCGAACCATCGTACGCAATCTTCCGGCAAAGAAAAAACATTGCCAAGCCGTCAGCCAATCAACGGACACCGCAATCTTCAGGCTAGCAAACAATACTACCAACTTCTGAAAATTCAATATAACTCATGTTTCTAAAACAGCAACAAGCATTTTTTAGGGGAGGGCAGCAATCCCGTAAGGTTTGCGGATGTTGCTCTCGGGTGTGAACCTTTTGTCCAGTAATAGACTTCCTTTTCTGTTGCACTAGGTGGGGTCTCACAGGTTAAATATAAGGAAAGAAAGATCTTCGTTTAATCGGCCTTTTACTCCGGCAAGCAAGCCGGACCGATTGCGTGATTTCACGTTATTCTTGTTTTGAAACCACAAAGACCCGGCGCCAAATACCGCCGGCACCACCGTTGTCTTCCACACGGACAACGACTTGTTGAACAGCGTTCGTCCAGTCTATGTGATCATTGAGGGAGATGGTAAAAGGAACCGTCCAGTCATCCGATTTCTGATAGAGATGCTGACCGGCCTCCTTGCCATTCAGATAAACCCAGCAGGATTCATCGACTGCTCCGAAATAGAGGAAAATTTCTCGATCCTGCCAGTCTTTGGGAATTGTAATCGTCGTGGCATACCAGCCGATACCATCATAATTTTTCGTGAGTGCCCGCGTTTCCTGCGAGGGGAATTTATAGTGCTTATGGGGGGCTTCCCAAGAATTATTCGTCGGCATCAAGTCCCAGCTCTTCAATTCCTGTTGGCTTAATTGCTGCCAGACTTCGTTCAACCCCTGGTTCTCGGGATCCAGCCGGAAATGCCAGAACAATCCTGTGGACAAAAAGGGCGGAGTGAATTGGCGGAATTGCTCCGCCCGGAAAACCCCAGTGACATCCCCCCAGTATTTTTCGGTACCGGGAAATTTTTCGAGTTGATGTTTTTCCCGGAAGGCGAGCAAGGCGATGGAATCCTCGTCTTTTTTATTGCAGATGGCGCGGAAAATCAGACGCGCATGCTGATTGGCCAGGCTTAATTTCTGTACTAGGAGCTTCTCGGATTCTGAGAGATTTTTGCCTGCAGCGGCTGCCAGGAAAGCATCCGTGATGTCAAAATCTTTTTCGTCGAAGTACTTCTTCAGGTTCCAAGCCATGCCGCGGGCAAAATTGAAAACTTTTCCTTTTTCCAGAATTTCTTTTAAATTCGAAACAATTCGTTTGTCCCAATTTTGGCGCCAATGCTGATAAAACTGGCCGATTTCGGGGGCAGCATCCCCATATGCCTGCAGAAAATGCTTTTCCCAGTATTCAAAAGGCTGTTGGGGATCCTGCAGAGTTTTGGCCAGGATATAATAGGAAAATTCATTGCTGATATTACTGCCTGGGGCATCAAAGTCAAAGCCGCAGGGCTGGAATGAATTGACGATCTGAGCGAGATCAAAAAAATGCTTTTCATAGCCAAAAAACAAAGGTATGCCAGCAAAATAATGGTGTTTATTCGGGCGCCAGAAGAATTCCGTCAGGCCAGCGTCTTTCCAGCCCTGAATCAATTCCCGGGTCCCTTCCAGATCAAACACGGTGGGGACAATTCCGATGGTCACTGCCGGATGGACTTTCAATTTTCGAGGAGGCTGTTCATATTCATTATAGGCATACATTGCAACGCGGGCATCCTGCCGATGTTGGAGCGCAGCTTCCGCCACCTGATTGGCCAGATGGATATAACGGTCTGTATAATGGGCTGCAAAGATGGCATTGGGCGGAGTTTCGGGATTGACATCCAAGGCCTTGCAGTCCGCGCAACAGCAGAAGCCGTCATTCCCGTCATTTTCACAGAGGTTCACATACCGGCTCTTCTTCTTGGTCAGCCAATCCTGGATCACATGTTCCACCAGAGCCTTGGAGGAAGTACAAACTTTGATGGATTCTGCATCGGCTCCCTGAAAGGCGGCAACGTCATCCGGATTGACACCGGGGCGCAGAATCGGAGTACGGGAACCTTGGCGTGTCAAGGCGAAAAATTCAGGGTTGCTTTTACCGTATTCCTGCCAGAGTTTGGTGAAGGCGTGTCCATAGGAGGGAACATCATAATAGGCGCCCTGGCGTTGGCGTGAACACCATTTCCCCCCCCCTCGAATTCCAAAATGCTTAAAACTGGATTTCCAGGATCCGGAACCGGTATGGAGAGCCAGCCGAGCTTGCTTGCGGAAACCGATATCACCCTCCCGATTGATCCAGCGCATTCCCAATTCGTTTTCCAGAAAGTCATAGACTGCATTACGGCTGCCGAGTCTGCCCTCCCCATAAAAAAAGGCTCCGTCAGTGTTGATTTCCCACCGGGATTCTGAAACGGCCAGCGGGAGCGGATTCAAAGTCGGGGATTTGCCGACAAAAAAAACATACAAATCGGATTTGTCTTCCGAATTTTTTACAATCGGAAGTAAATGGCCAGTGATCAGCTGGAGGTGAAAAGCCAATTCCTCGGCAGCAGCCTGATCTACGGGAGAGGCAACCACGACCATCGCTTTGCTGGGATCGATGGAAAAGTCGGCTCCGGACAGACTCCAGCTGAATGCCAATAGCGAAAGCAGCCACAGAGTGGTCGTTTTATTCATGTCTTGTTTCCTTGTTGAGAGGGTTCATTGATGGTTCAAAAAGACGATCATTCTTTTGTGATGGTAAAATTCGTATGATTTAATAAAAAAGTACTGTAACCGTTCTTAAGCAATTTGTCCATTTCATGCCGCAAAGTTTGTTTTCAGGTAACCAACATGCATAGCATAGAGCCCATCCCAAAAGGTCTTCCGGGAAATTTTATCTGCAGATTTCGCAGATCACCACATTTTTTTTGTTTTTAAGGGTATAAACTTGACAGCACCAGAAACACATTGAGTGTATTAGTATATCGATGCATATCCCAACAATAGAGAAGCCGTTGACAAGTTAAGGAATGCTATGGTGAGGAATGATGGGCGTGTTTCATGCCTCTACGATTTGTACATGAACGCCTGAATTCTGGCATGATGCAGAGCAAAACAACCTCTGAGTCAACTTTTACTGATGCCCTCGACCGATGAAGTTTCATGCCAAAATTATTTTCTGTCTTTTCATAAATGGGGAATTGACCAGCCGATGAATTTTTAACAGGATGAGTTTAATCCTCATTACAAAGCGTTTCTTGGTAAACCTATTTCATTCATCAAGTCTTCCTCGAAATCAGAAAGTTTACTGCCGCCGTACCGTAGAAAAAAGACTTGTTCGGGCGAAATACCGGAGGCGAGGATGTCGGTCCAGTACTGTAGTGGCTCCATTTCAGAAAATGTGTTTCCGTCAGTAAAAATGAATTCGTCATAGCGCTTATCGATCCAATCTGGCGAAGTGCGGCCCGGCAGGTAGCCAACGGAGATCCATTTGCGTTTTTCTTTGGATGTTTCTGCTGAGATTCGTCCGACTTCAGCGCAAACTCCGACACAGGTTCCACCGGAAATGACACGTCCGGCGAATGTCGAGAGTTTGTCTTCCAATGTTTTGATGAATTGTCTCCAGGGTTCCCCGCTTTCATTTCTGCAAGCGCCTGCAACAATCAGCACAGGCTGAACAGTAAACAAATGAGCCGGACGCGGCGGAAAAGTGCCGGCCTTTACACACTGCAACAATTCGTCACGCCAAGCACCAAGATCGTTACTCATCAATAGAGCCCTCCGCAATAATCGAATATCCGCCAGCCCGAAGGATGTCTGGAATCGCGAGAATCTGACTGTAGTCCTTCTGTTTTTCTTTTTCAGGCAATTGCTCCCACTTCACGAGGCAGGCATGGATCTTTTCCTTGTAATCGGTTTTTTCACCCACGGTCCAGTTGGCGAGTTGTTTCGCTGTCATCCAGCGGCAATGCTCCAGTCGCCCAAGCTCTTCCTGATGTTTGCCGACCCGTTTAACAAACAGAGCTGGGTCACCCGGCACTCCTTCTGTACAGTCCAGCCCGATCGTTCTGAGTTTGACCCGGATATGATCTACTGCCAGCCGGTTGCTCTGTTTCGTGTTCCAATTCAGCTTTTCCCATGATTGATGGGTGGGCTTTTCTTCGGGATTATTGGCATCGAGATAGGCCTGATGAACAGCAAGAGCCATGCGGTCGAGCCGAGATTGGTTTAGCGATTCCTCGCTGCACAGGTTGGATAGATCGCCAAATCCTTTGATATGCCGATAGGTGCCCGCTTCCTGCTGCGACAAATCGTTTACGAGTGCCGTCCAGCCCTCGGATTCAATTTGACGAACGAACAGCGGGACATTATCCGAGCGGCTGAAGCCCTCGGTTTTAAACAACTCCGCGAGGAAAAGAGCTGCGCTGACATTGGTGAATTGACGGTTGACCGCGAGGCAGATAACGGGCACTTCTCCGGTCTCCAGCGCCGTGCGAACCATCCCCGCGATCCTTTGGCGAGTACCCCCGCGGAGGATGTCACCATCTTCAGCCTGAAGATCGCAGAATGATTGAATTTGCGGAATTTCACCCACCAACGCATCCATATCTTTTTGGGCGTTCAGTGATACAATGGTGGCCTTGGGGACTTGATAATTCACGGTTACTGCTGTTTGTGCCAGCTTTCGCACAATTGCCTGTCCCATTCGCCCGAAGCCGATCTGAATGAGATGAATGCGCCGCTTGTCATCCGGACGCACTGGCAGTAGAGGAACGAGGTGGTTGATCACCAGATCGCGGGCAGCGGTTTCGAACAAGTTTACAGCCTGAAGCTCTACCTTCTTGCGCACCGATTCGATAATCTTTTCGTTCCGCAGGAAGGAACACATTTCAAGCGTTTTGAGGTGTAACCACACGCTGATTTTTTTTGCATCAGGCTCTTTGTTGCTGCAAAGTGACGCCAGCGTTACCAGGGAGGAAAAATTGCTTCCATCCGAACCCGTAAAGAGATACGCTTCCCGGGCAAACTCAATCCGGGCTTTTTTCAGCATGGCGGCCTCCGCTGCATCGCCGCAAAGAAAAAATGCTCCGGCATCCTGGCATGTTTCTGCATAGTCGTTGTTTTCATCCCGCTCAATGATCACGACTTTATCATCGGGCATCAACCTGCGTGCCAGCTCATGGCCCTTACGACCCAATCCACAGATCACCACATGGTTCTTGAGATGACTGAGTTTCCAATCATGCTGCCGTTTCTGAAGGGCTCGTATGAAGGAGAAAATGGCGGTTAAAGCCAGCAACAAAGGGGAAAAAAATCTAGCTATATTTATCAGCAAGTTGTTTTCACACTCGCCAGGGCACTCCAACACAAACAGTTGAATAGCACTATATAAAGCATTTAATGGAAGGAAGTCCGCCTGTAAAAAACCAATCGTTCCACAAGCAAACAGCCCCAACGCAGCAACCCCAACCAGTCCCCATCCAATCGTCTCTTTTTTCATCGTAAATATTCTCCACAAAGCTTTTTTTAGCAAAGGCGGATCCCGCTTCCCAAAGAAACGGAATCAATTTCAGATTATCAACATCCAGCGGGTTGCAAGCTTTGGCTGCGATGTTTCTTCAAGTCCAGACTTCCTTGTACCGAAAAATAGTGTTTGAGTTCTAACTTTCCTGTTTTCAGTCGTTAATTACATATTTTTTATTGAAGCGCTGCCTTGCAAAAGTGGAAAAGGAGTTGTACCGTTTGAGTTAAAACTTATCACAGAATTACCTCAAAAAGAAACAACTCCTCATGCAACTTAACCTATCATTGATTCTTTCAGATTCAACTCCAGCTGCAAAATCTTTCAGTTTTCAGCATATTCTGGAACGCAATGATCCTGTTAATCCTGGGCATCATATCGTTATCTGGTTTCGTGATTTGGCTGAGATCTGCAGATATAGAGATGATGACATTGATTCCCGTAACCGTATGATTTATACCCTTGTGGAGGGAAATCATAT